>NZ_JBKKHQ010000026.1:0-127835 GCF_046614695.1 Pokkaliibacter sp. CJK22405 | reverse complement strand
CCCATGTGAGAGTAGGTCATTGCCAGGCATCCAACACCGACACCCTGATCAGAGATGGTCAGGGTGTTTTTTTATGCGTGAAATAATACCTTCTTGGTTGAATTTACCGGAAGGCGTCGACAAACTTACCCATCTTGTAGTGATGGTAGTAGGGTTTATCCATGTCCAAGTTCACCGACCGTATCTGGCAGACCTTGCGAGGCGAAGCTCAGCAGCAGAGTCAGCAAGAGCCAATGCTTGCCAGCTTTTTCCATTCCACTGTCCTGAATCATGACAATATCGGTTGTGCGATCAGCTTTCATCTCGCGAACAAGCTGGATAGCACAACAGTACCCGCCATCACTATCCGCGAAATCATTCAGCAAGCTTTTCGTGGTGAGCCTGAGCTCCTTGAGTCGGCCTGTGCGGACATAGAGGCGACCGTTGAACGTGATCCTGCGGTTGAGCAGTATCTGACGCCATTACTGTACCTGAAGGGCTTCCATGCGCTTCAGGGCTATCGGGTAGCGAACTGGTTGTGGCGCCAGGGAAGACGGACGCTCGCTATCTTTATGCAAAATCAGATATCCGTGGTGTTCGGTGTGGATATTCATCCTGCTGCACGGATTGGCAAAGGCATTATGCTTGATCACGCGACAGGTATTGTGATCGGTGAAACCTCAGTGGTAGAAGATAATGTATCGATTCTGCAGTCGGTGACTCTGGGCGGAACCGGTAAAGAAACCGGCGATCGTCATCCCAAGATTCGAGCAGGAGTGCTGATTGCTGCTGGTGCGAAGGTACTTGGTAATATTGAGGTAGGTGAGGGCGCCAAGATTGGTGCTGGTAGTGTTGTTTTGAAAGCGGTTCCTGCTCATACCACAGTGGTTGGCGTGCCAGCGAAAGTGGTGGGAGAGTCCGGGTGTGCCATGCCTGCGTTGGACATGAACCAGAACTTTGATTCCTGATCCTACTTTCGTTTCGTCATCTGATAAAAAGCCCGCTTAATGCGGGCTTTTTATTTAGTTCGAATAGCCAAGAAAGCGGCTGCTATGTTGTCAAATATTCTTCGTATGTTCTTTGGGCTGTCTATTCAGCCGATGTGCTGAGTCTCTGTCTTATCAGCAAGCTGTTCAGGTTGTGTGACTGGGTTCTGTCAGAGGGCGCCCCCGCTGAGACGGGTTTCTCCGACAGCGTATCCAGTAGCTTGCTGACCAGCTCCGGATGCTGCCTGCCGGTAATGAGCCCTTCAACCAAGCGTAGCTGACTTTCATGATCCAGCGGATTGAAGAGTGATGTGATCAACTGCTCCTGTTGTGAAGCATCAGCCCGTTTGAACACTGCATCGGGCAACTCATGCAGTTTATTCAGCGACAGAGGTAAATTGGGGTAAAGGCTGAGATCGCTTCCTAGCTGCTGTAACGCATGATCGGCTTCGACATCGCTCTGTGCATGTTTGATATCACTCAGATGCAGCGCTGTTTGAAGATCGAGAATACGCTGTCTGACCGGCGTTGAGACGCCAGACATGCCACTGTGAATCATCCCATGCAGAGCCGTCTCCAGAGGCTCGCGATCGGGTCCGGAGCACGGGTTATCAAGCAAATCGGTGGCTGCCAGGAGCTGCTCTGCCGTGTGGTTCAGCACGGAGGCAATTTTATTGAGGCTGTATAGGCCTTCATCACGGCCTTGCGACAGTTGTAATTGCTCCGGAGAGGCCGTCAGGCGCTGCTTTTCCGTGAGCATCGGGCGCTCTGCCTGAGCAATCTGACGCAGCTTTTGAGCCAGACTTTGGCCTGACCCTGAGAGATTTTGCTGTTTCAGTGCTTCGGCGGTCAGCTCATTAATCAGCGTTGTGGCCTGATTAACACTGAATTGGCTGCCTTCCTCGTGCATCAAGCGGCTCGGCAGATAAAAACGCTCCGTGAGTTCTGCTTGCGTCTCCTGACCAAAGGCGAGGCGCATCAACATCTTGTTGTTATCCACTGCAAACATCGTGGATTTGGTGGTTTCCGGGAAGCCAAAGCTACTGCGTGTAGGGATCAGCGCCGGGCTAAGCTGCTCTTTTGCCTGAGCGCTGTGTTCAGTCTGCTCACCAGCGATCAGAGAAGCACTGAAGTGATTCAGCTTTTCTTCACCCTGCTCACTTTTGAAGGTAATAAACGGCAGGTGGCTATCGTGTCCGGCAAGCTTGCTGTGGCCATCTTTGCCGTGGAAAAAGTGCTCGCTGACAAAACGGGCATTGTCACAGGCCTTGTCGATCAGCGCCATCTCATGCTGCGGCAGTTGCATCATGTGACTGAGTAACTGGGTTTCCGGATTATTGTGCAGGCCAGATTCCTGTTCGGTTTGGTTAAGCATCTTATGCATGACCTGACCGTAGGGATCATTATTGGTGATCAGGCCGATACCTCCCGCCATGACCTTGGATGAACCAAGACTGGCAAACTTCTGGTAGCTCTTGCAGGCAAGAATCTTCAGTTTGCCAGCGGCGATGGCCTCGCCAAAGTGTCCTGTCAGCTTGCTCATGTCACCGGGCTTTTCCACCGTGGAGTCAAGAATCAGGCACAAGGGCTCATCCCCGTTTTGCTGCTGCAGGCGTTTGTCGGTCGCGGCGATCACATCATCAACACACCAGCCAGCTTTATGCAGGCCTTCGCCGCCGGGCTGACTGAGGTTAAGGGTGGCAAAGAGGCTGTTACTTTCCGCGCCACGGGCAATAAAGCGTCGGGGCAGATCCACTTCAAAGTAGACCGGCGTTTCATCACCCGCCGGTGTCCTTGCATAGTCCACGCCGTGTTTGCTGGTCATCCGGGAGGCAAGCTCAAAAGCCTGGGTAATGGCATTCATGCCTGAAGTTGTCAGATGCATGATGGCAGGTGGCAGGCCCTTGGGTAGTGTTTCTGCGGCAAGATGCGAAGAGGCCGCCTGGCGATAATCCATCGGCGTATAAGGACGGGTTGCCGCCAGACACACCTGTAACTCTTCCATCAGCACCCGATAACCAGCACAGAAGCTGTGACTGTCACCGTGCAAACTGGGAAGTTGCTCGGCGATCTGGGTCAGGGCCTTGAGGCCATTGGCGAGGATCGGATTATGCTGATGGCGGCGATGCAATGGCTCTGATTCGAGCTTATTGACCAGTAGCTCAACTGCACTGGCTGCTGTGTGAGCCAGTGCCGCGTGGCCATGATTATCGGGAATGTCCCGCAGGCGCTGGATCGGGCTTTTTACATCACTGCCTTCGCCACGCAGTTTTGCCAGCAGGCGATGGGTATTCACCGTCGGGTCAGCGGCAATCGGTGTGGGTCTCAGTTCGGCCTCTGCAACACGATAGGGCGATGGGCGCGCACCCATCATGGCGACAAAGTTATCGGCCAGATCGGCTTGCTCCTCGGTGGCTAACCTGAGCGCCACCAGGCCATGGCCGAGCGCCTTGGGTTGCGGGCTGGTGAACTTGTTACCCAGCATGGACATCATCTGGCGCACGGCATTCGGACTGTTGAAGAACACCACATGATCGCTGCGCTGTCCGCCGGCTTTCACATAGCGCTTCATGCATTCTTCCGTAAAACCACCATTAGGGGCGGAGCGTGTGTACTGGGCATCGGCGCTGTTACCAGTGCGAAGCTCCCGACCACGCATAAGGGTTTCTGCATCCATTGGCTTGGCGATGGAGATGCCGTACTGGGCCGCAATATTTTTCCCGCCTGTCAGCTTGCTCAGGCTGTCGCGGCGCTGCTGCGCATAAGGGGATTGATCCTGCCAGTCATGATTGACCTGCTGGCGATGTTGCCAGTGGTGATGCAAGTGGTGGTGCATGGCCTGCTGCAGTGAACCGCTTTGCGGCGGCGCCAGCCGCATGGCTTGCAGGCGTTCTTCCAGAGGGCCGTGATCAATGGTGGGTGCGGTCGTGGCGTCTGCTGCCTGATGAAGTGGATGAGCCAGATCCAGCGCTTTGATGGTAAGTGACACCACAACCTCCTGTTCAAGAATTATGCAGCAGTGTGTGGGGTCAGCCCACTTTCAGTTCCATTAGATAGCCAAAGGGCGTATTAGCCCTTAGCCCGAGCGCGACTCATCATCCAGCGTTTGCTGCAACAGCTGATGAAGCAGGCCGATCTTCATGGTGTTTCTTGCCTGGGCCACGCGGGACTGGGCATCAGGCTCAATGCCGGAATGATCCGCATCGAGCTGATGTTCGGCATGAGTCAATAGCGCACCGGCTAATGCCAGATGACTACGCTCACGGACCAGGCCGGCGACCAGATCCAGCTGGCGTGGCAGGCTCAGGGCGCGGCTCAGGTGACGAATCAGCCGGTTCTGATCCGCCGGGGAGGCTTCACTGAAGGCTTCCCCGGGGAGATCCGTGAAGTCTTCCTGAACGATAGCCGTCATGGGAAGTCTGTCCAGATCATCCAGCCAGCGGTGGAAATGCTGTGCGCGGTTATCCGGGTCATGCAGCATGTCCGCCATACGCAGCAGTGATTGCATACCCAGAATATCCTGCCGCGCCGTCGTGCTGACACCGGGCATGCCGCTATGAATCATTGGCTCCAGCATGGCATCCAGCAGTTGCCGGTCCGGGCCATCCAGCGGCGCTTCCTCAGGGTCAATCATGCGTCGGATCATGGCGTTGTTGTGCAACAGAATAGAGGCCAGTTTATTCAGCGTATAACTCTGCGTCCGGGACTCATCGAGGCTGGGGCGTTGTTCCAGCTGCTGCGGATGACGAACGAGAAACTCTGCATCGGAGGGGCGTTCGCTGCGGGCAATATGGCTGAGTATTTGCGCTGCCTCAGGCCGTTCTGCGGGCTGTAGCGGATGCGCTTTAAGGGCAAGGGTGACTTGCTGGCGAAACAGCTCGAAGGACTTTTGCATATCCCAGCGTGACCCTTGCGGATGCATCAGCAGGCTGGGCATAAAGAAGGCTTCGGTCAGCTCTGCGCGAGACTCCTGACCAAAAGCCAGACGCATGGTGAGATAAGGCTCCCGGCGGGTCAGCGGGCTAAAGACCGTATCGTTAAAGCCGAAACTTGAGCGCATGGCGACCTGCTGCTTATTGAGCTGGGCCATGGTGGTCGTGGCACGCGGCATCGTGGCCTTACGGTCACCTTCGGGCTGCAGGTTCAGATCAAAACGGTGGCGCTTGCCTTCAAGCTCGGTGAGGAAAACCCCAAAGGGCGCATCATTATCCTTGGCGATCAGGCGCGCATGGCCATTTTCCCCGTGAAAGAACTGCTCCGCGACAAAGGTCGCGTTATCGGCCGCCTTGCGCAGCAGGCCTGCCTCGCTGTCACGACAGTAAAGCATGTGCGTGAGCAGCTGGCTTTCCGGGTTGCGGTGCCAACGCTGTTTGCCTTCCAGCGTATCGAGTTCGGCATTCATCTTGCGGCCGTAATCATCATCGCTGGAGATAACGCCGATCCCGCCGGCCATCACCTTGGCGCTACCGAGGGTCGCGTATTTCTGATAGCTCTTGGCAACCACAAACTTGAGCTGTCCTGAGGCAATCGCCTCGCTGCAATGGCTGAGAAGTTTGTGCATGTCATTGGGCTTTTCCACGGTGGCATCCAGCAGCACAAACAGCGGTTCGCTCCTTCTCAGGCTGGCGAGCCGGGTATCGATACTGTTGATGACATCATCCACATTCCAGTGCGGTTTGTGGGTTTCGGCTTCCCCTGGTTGACTGGGGTTGAGGGTGGCGAACATCAGCCGGCCCTCTGGCGAGTGGGGTAGTTTTCCCAGCTCGAAGTAAATCGGCGTGTGCTCGCCCTTGTCGGTCATGGCATGGCAGAGCGGGGTGTCTTCCAGATACTGCAGCATATCCAGCCCCTGCGTCAGGCTGGCCATACCGGAGCTGGTTAAACGCATGCGTGGCTCCGGTACGCCCGGTGGTAGCGCCTGAGGTGCCAGTGTCGGTGCAGCGGCTTCCCGGAAGTGATTCAGGGTGTAAGGTTTGGTCGCCGCCAGACAGACCTGCGTTTCCTCGCAGAGAATCTGAAAAGCGTTGTTCAGTGTACGGCTGTCCTGTTGCAGTGCAGGTAGCGCCTGACTGATCGCCACCAGTGCCTTGAGGCCACTGTCCAGCAACAGGTCATGCTCCAGCCGCTCAGGAATGTGCGACAGCACCTGCTGGAGTTTGTCGAGCATGGCGCCAGCGGTATTCAGAACCGAGGCATGCTGGTAGTGATGAGGAATGTTCTGCAGCCGCTGAATCAGACTGTTTTCCGCAGGTTCTGTCAGTGTTGCCAGCGTGGCGCGGTTACTGATGGCCGGGTCGGTACGGCGGGGTGTCACGCTGCCCTGCGGGCCGGTGAATGCCCGGTATGGCGAGGAGCGGCTGCCTTTGATATTGATGAAGTGCTCGCCGGCTTCCTGATCCCTGGCGCTGGAAAAGGTCAGGGCAATCATGCCCGGTCCCATCTCCATGGCTTTGATCCGGCCTTCCAGGCGAGGTTTCATCAGGCTTTTCAGCTCCCGCAGATGACGGCTCGAGCTGATAAAACTGACGTGGTCATCCGCCTTGCCGCCCAGTGCCATGTAACGGCGCATGCTCTGTTCGCGAAAGCCGCTGTGGCTCTCCATGGCGGCGCGCTGGTAATAGCTGGCTGAAGGGTCATCGACGCGCAATTTGCGATAGGCGCCCTTGTCTTCCTCCTCTTGCTCAGTGGCAATACTGATGCCGTACTGAGCGGAGATATCTTCACCGCCACCGGCCTGAGACAGCTCGAAACGACGGCGCTGGGCATAAGGGCTTTGAGCAAACCAGTCATCCAGCAGGGCCTGCTGGTGATTCGTATGCTGTTTGAAATGCTGATGCAGCGCCTGTTCGAGGCTGCCTGCTGCGGGCGCCTGCTGGCGCAGGGTCTGCAAACGATGCTCCAGCGCTTCAAGACCCTGTAACGCGGCCTGATCCTGGGTGTGCGCCTGCGCTGGCTGTTCAGCCTGCTGAGCCTGAGCGGAGCGGGCAAGATCCAGCGCCGAAAGAGTGAGTCGAACCAAGGCTGCGTCCTCAGAGATCAGCGGTGGTGCGGATCAGATCGAATCCGCAGACGATGATGTAAAAATGGAATGGCCCCAAAAGGTTGCGGCACCGTTGGAGCGCTGTTGGCGCAACGTCTGGATCCGTTGCTGATCAAGGGTCGAGACCTGGGTGCCAGCACCCGCCGGACGAGCCGTTGGCTGCTCCATGCGTGTCAGCAGTTTGTCGGTCAGGCTGTGATGGATATCCATGCGGGTCAGTTCGCCGATGATCGACAGCAGATCCGGTACGGCCATGGAGTTCATCACATGATTGACCAGACGCTCCTGATCCTGCGGTGAGGCGCGCTCAAAGACCTCCTCGGGCAGGTTACCGGGCATCTGATGAGCAGAGCTGCTGCCGGGCATGCGGTCCATGTCATCCAGCCAGGCCTTGAACTGCTGGTCAGCTTCTTCTTCAGTGGCAAAGCCCATATCGCTCAGGCGCAGGTTGGCCTGCAGGGTAAAGATCGCATCACGCGTTGGGGTGGAAATACCGGGCATGCCACTTCGAATCAGGCCCTTGAGCATGTCATCAAGGACGCCGCGATCCGGCCCACGGGCGATCCCTTCGGAAGGGTCCGCATGCTGGTTGAGTAACTGCGCCAGATGCAGCACCACGGAGGCAATTTTGGGCAGGGTCAGGCCCTGAGTATCCCGACCGGCCTGCTGTTGCTGCATCAGGCTGTGATCATCGGCGCTGATGGGCGCGCTACTGGCCTGCTCGGCCTGGGCGATATGCATCAGCTTGCTCTCCAGAGAGCCGCCACGCAGCTCAGGTGGCAGCGGATGCTGGCGCAGGGCATCTTCCACCAGATTCATCATTTCCACGTAGGCCTTGGGGCAGCTCCAGTAACTGCCGCCCAGATGCATCAGCTTGGCAGGCATGTAAAAACGCTCGGCCAGCTCGCCACGGGTTTCCTGACCAAAGGACAGACGCATCTTCTGAATCGGCTCATCGGCGGAGGTGATCGGGCTCATGGTCGTGGTGGCAAAGCCGAAGCTGAAGCGCATGGGCAGCAGCTGATTGTAGAGGTGGTCGATACTGCCCATGGACATCATGCCGCTCGGCTGCAGATTCAGCTCTTCACTGCCGACCATCAGATGCAGGTCGAGCATGTGGCGGCCTGCCTGCTGCTCGGAGTGAATAATGGCGAAGGGCAGAGTGTTTTCATGGGCGGCGAAGGCGGCATTCAGCCCCTTGCCGTTGAAGAAGTTTTCCGCGACAAAGCGGGCGTTGCCGGTGGCGCGTTCAAGCAGATCAAACTCACGCTCGCGGTTTTTCAGCATGTGGGTCATCAGCTGGCTTTCAGGGTTATCGATCCAGTTCAGAATCCGCTCCTGAATCGCCAGACCGGAACGGGCAATCTGACCCTGATCATCATCATTGGAAAGCAGGCCGATGCCGCCCGCCATCACTTTGGCGCTACTTAAGCTGGCATGCTTCTGATAGCTCTTGCCGACGAAAATTTTCAGGCGGCCTGCATCAATATCCGGCGCCAGTGCCCGCACCACCTTCTCCATATCACCGCGCTGCTCCACGGTGGCATCCAGCACCAGATAGCTTGGGAAAACAGCATCCTGTTGTTGGGCAAGATGGTGTTTCACCCCGGCAATCACATCTTCTGGCCCCCAGTTATGTTCAGGGGCGCTGCCCACCGCTGGCGTACTGGCATTCAGGCTACTGAGCAGAACTTTTGAGTCGGCGGTGGTTTTGGGCAGCTCATTCAGCTCGAAATAGAGCGGTGTGGCTTTGCCCTCGGGCGTGGTGAGCACTTGGTGGCGGGTCTCGCCGGTGAGGTCACAGGCCTGACGAATCCCGTGGCTGATAGCGGCCATGCCTGAGGTGGTCAGATGCATGGTAGGCGCGGTCAGATGCGCTGGCAGACAATGGCCCGCCAATTGCGCAGAAGCAGCCTTGTGGAAATCTTCCTCGCCGTAGGGTTTGACGGCGCTCAGGCATACCAGCATTTCCTCCATCAGCAGGCTGTAGGCGTTGGCAAACTGCTGACTGTCATGGTGCAGACCTGGCAAGCGCTCGGCGATGGTGGTCAGTGCCTGCAGGCCATTGGACAGAATCGGGTCGTGGAAATAGGCATCCTCACACTGAGGGTCGAGGGTTTCGATCAGGCTGTTGAGCAGGGCAAGAATGGTATCGTTCAGCGCCTTGTGGCCGTGGTCTGCAGGCAGCTTGCCAAGCAGCGGCAGCGTCTTGTCGCGCAGGGCATGCAGTTGCTGCTGGGTATCAACGCCATAGTCAGGCAGGCGCTGGCGAACCTCGCCATTGCTGCCTTCCAGGGCCCGATAGGCAGAAGGGCGCGAACCCAGAATGGTGACAAAGTGATCGGTGATCTGCTGATCACGCGCGTTATTAAAGACCACCGCCATGATCCCTTCACCGACCGGCTTCAGCTCCGCCTTGTCCTGTAGGTGCGGTTTCATGTAACCCAGTAATTTGCTGCCCGCCAGACGGCCATTCACGAACAGCACGTTATCGCCGCGATTGCCGCCTGCTTCCACATAACGCGCCAGACAGGCATCGTGATAAGGGTCGGGCAGGGTGCGGGCATAGGGGCTGCTGGCGTCATTTTCCAGACGCAGCTGGCGAAAGGGCATCTGGCTATCGTTGTTGATGGTCTCGGCGTTGGAGAGTCCGTAGTGGGCGGCGATGTTTTCCGCACCGGCAATCTTGCCAAGGGCTGCCTTACGCTCTGCGGCGTAGGGTGTTTCTGAGATCCAGTCCTTCATCACCGCTTTGTTGTGCTGATGGCGGTGCTGCAGGTGGGCATTCAGCAGTTGTTGCAGGTTGCCGGGTTCCTGCCTGAGACGAGCGATCCGGCTTTCAAAACCGGCGATGAGCCCGGCGGAGTCCAGATGCGCCGGTTTGTCGCTGTGTTCGGTACCTTGAGCGGCGGATGCATTTCGGGAGTAAAGGCCCGCTGTTCTGGCCAGATCGAGCGCGGACAGTCGCAGAGACATAGCGGATTTCTCCCTTCGCCACGTAAAAAAGATGCCTGAGAGGCGGTTCAGTTAGTGGCTAAGTGGTGAAGAGTCGTGGGCAGTTCCTCCACGCCGGTCAGTGCGACGTGGTTACGAGACCGGTTGTCGGCATCATGACGGAATCCCGCTTGCATCGCGGGAGGGGGTGACGCCAGGACCATGAGCAAAACTCCCTGCTGCCGTGCTCGAAAAATCGGCGCGACAGCAGGGAAGTGTCACTGTGCTCAGGTATCGAAACCGTAGCGGGCATCTCTGGTCTGGTTCAGTTTCTCGCGCAGCAACGTTGCCTGCAGGCTCTGGGCTGGCTGCTCGACCGGCTTGGGAGCCGGGCCATCAACCAGTACTGCTGTTGGATGGCGGCTGCCGTAATGTCCCGGATCCTCCAAAGAGCGCAGGCAGGCATTGGCCTTGTAGATCTCTTCATTGTTGATGAAAAGCTCGATCATCTTTTCCTTGGTGTTGCCAGGCAGCGGGCGGAACAGGCTGTCGACCACGCCGTCCTGCACGGCATCCGGGGCATCAATAAAGACGTTATCCGGCAGACGCATCAGCGCATTGGTGTTGCGCGCCAGTTCAGGCATGCGGGTCGCCACGTGGACCAGTCGCTCCAGCGCCTGTTGCTGCCGCGCCGGGTCATCCGACTGCATGTCGACGCTGCAAAGCGAGCTTTGCAGTTGCAGAATCAGCGCACGGCTGGCACTGGAAATGCCGGGCATGCCGGAGTCCACCAGCGCATCCACCAGACTGTTGAAATGCTCGCGATCAATATCGCCCGGACGGGCACGGGCAAAGCGTTCACCCACCCGCAGCATTTCCTCCAGATGCACCATGACCGAGGCGACCTTGTTGAGGGTGAAGCCGGGCTTGCCGTTCTGTTCGTTCTCCTGACGGCGCAGGGTGGGCGAGGTCGAGAGATCCTCAGGGTTGTGGCTGCGTGGCTGTTCCTTCGCGGCAATGGCGCGAAGCTGCTCGGACAGGGGCGCATTTTTCAGGGAAGCCGGCAGATCCTGACGGGCATCGCTGATGAGCTTCATCACCTCATCGTGAGCGCGTTTCGGGTTCCAGTCGCTGCCGGTGGTGTGCATCAGCAGGCTTGGCATATAGAAACGTTCGGTCAGCTCCGCCTGAGACTCCTGACCGACGGTAATGCGAAGGGCGGTCGGCATGCCGGGCGTCATCGGGATATTGCCCAGGCTGGTTTCGTTGTAGCCGAAACCATCACGCATCCGTACCAGCGCGCTCGGCAGGTTTTCCGAGTTGTAGTAGTTGTTGCTGTACTGCACATCACCCAGCTGCGCGGAGAAGTGATTGTTGGCCTGAAAACCAATGGGGACGGCAATAAAGGGCAGGTGCTTGTCATGCAGGGCATCCATCTGGCGGCCTTCGCCACTGAAGAAGTTGTCCTTGCAGAAACGTGCGTTCTCGCTGGCGCGATCAATCAGGTTCATCTCGTGATCATGCTGCTTCAGCAGATGCACCATCAGCTGGGCATCATTGCCCTGCATCCAGTTAATGTCCGCTTCGCTGTCCAGCAGACGTTCGGCGGCGGCCAGTGTGGCCTTGTCTTCCTTGCCGATCAGACCCACGGCGCCGGCCATGACCTTGGCGCTGCCGAGGTTGGCGTATTTCTGATAGCTCTTGCAGACCACAATGCGCAGTTTGCCTTTGCTCAGCTCCTTGCTGAAGGCGCCCACCAGCTTGTCCATGTCATCGCGCTTCTCGACGGTGGCATCCAGCAGCAGGGTCAGTGGCTTGTCGCGAAGGCCGCGCCCTTGCAGGTTCTGGCGGGTGGCGGCAATCACATCATCGACATTCCAGTGTTTGGCGTGGTTGTTGCCATCGCCCGGCATGCTGGCATTCAGGGTCGCAAAGAGCGTTGCCATTCTGTCGCTGGATTTGGGCGGATTGGGAATCGTCCGGTACTGGCTGACTTCGTAATAGCAGGGAGTTTCGCGATTGCCCGGTAGCTTGGCATTGACCACCAGATCATTACCGCTCAGGTCTGCGGCGATCTGATGACCCAGGCTCAGTGCGCCCATGCCGGAGGTCATCAGGAAGCTTTCGCCCATCACATCCCTGGGCAAGGAGGGCGGCTGGCTCAGTGGCATGGCCGCACGTTTGAAGTCTTTCAGGGTGTAGGGCTGGCTGGCGGAAAGGCACAGTTGCAGCTCTTCCATCAGCGCGCTGTAGGCATTGTTAAACAGCCGTGAGTCGTGACTCAGGGCGGGCAGCATACTGGCGACATGGTGCAGGTTCTTCAGGCCATCCGCGAGCAGTACGTCCTGCTGCAGGTCACCCTTGATGCGTGGCTCCAGCGTTTTTACCAGTGACTCAATCAGGTCGGCGGCAGTATGACTAAGAGGGCCGGTCGCATGCTCTTTCGGTACGCCATGCAGGCGCAGGGTCGGGCTGTCCTTGCTGTCGGATTTCAGCGAGTTGAGCAGTGCCTCGTTATTGACGCTGGTACTCTGCCGCGAAGCGCCGGTGTCCTTGCTGTTGCGCACGCTGTAGCCGGAGGGGCGGGCACCAAAGACCGGCAGGAAACGTGCGGCCCAGTTGCCCTGCATTGGCCCAAGGCCGGTGAGATCCAGCGCATGGACGCCAGGTTGCAGCTCCTTGAACAGGCGTGGCGAGTTCAGGTGCATGGCGATCACCGGTGGCGGCAGTTTAAGCCCATGCATGATTTGCTCGGCCCCCAGCCGACTGTTCACAAACAACACCTGAGCGCCCGCAGAGCCACCCTGTTCCCGGAACAGCTTCATGCAGTGGGCATGAAAACCGTGAGAAGGCTCATCACGCAGGTACTTGGAATCCGCTGCATTTTCGATGCGAAGCTGATGCGGCATGTCCATGGGGTGCAGCTTGCGCAGGGCAAAATGGATGCCGTACTGATCGGCCAGGGCCTGACCGCCTGGCAAGCCGCGCAGTTCCTTGCGGCGCATTTCGCAGTAAGGCTGATCCATCAGGCCATCTTGATGGGTGGCGCTGTAAAAACTCCAGTGGGGGGCAATTTCCTTGCGGATTTCTTCACTCAGGCGGCCTTTGCCCAGCTCCAGATGCTTAAGCTGCTCCAGCCGCTGACTCAGCCCGTGATGATCCACCTCCGGGCGTTGAGGTGCGCGGCGACTGGACTCGGCATCGTTATTACTGTGTAAGGCATCGCGCAGACGCGAGAGGCTGAGTGGCGAGTGACCTGAGGTCAGTTTCATGGGTGGTGTTCTCCTGCAAGGCGAAGGTGCCTGGCCATCCCTGGCACCGGAATTATGGTTGTTGTTGGCGGTCTGAAAGCGGCAGTGGCGCCTGCTTCAGCGCATCCCTGTTGTGGTGCTGTCAGCGGCGTCCGCGCTGGCTTTCCTCGGTGCGTCCCTGTTGTTCGCGCACCTCAATCTGCTGGCGCAGCAGGCTGGCCTGATGCTGGCGAGAGTCCTGCTGCTTACGCTCCAGTCGCGAGCGGGCCTGCCGTGCGGCGCTATCCAGACGCTGCTCAATGCTGGCCAGCATGTGCTCGGCAAGATCCGAGTTGGGTTGCTGGGCCAGCATGCTGCTGACTGTCAGCAGCTGGCCGTCCAGATCCAGCGGTGCCAGCAGGTGATGCACCAGCCGTTCCTGCTCTGCGCGTGAGGCATCCTCGAAAACCCGTGCAGGAATATGCGCGGCAATACCCAGGGTGACGCCATGACCAGGCAGGCGCTCAAGATCGTTCAGCCAGTCAGCGAGATGCTGTTGGGTATGCTCCGGGTCATAGCGCAGGTCACTCAGCCGCAGCTGGGTTTGCAGCGCCGTCAGATGCTGACGAACCGGTTGTGACACCCCCGGCATACCGCAATGAATCATGGCGCCGAGTAACTCATCCAGCAGCGGCCGGTCAGGCCCGAGACATTCGCGCTCCCACAGGCGGCTTTCCTGCGTCATGAATTCGGCCAGATGCAGCAGGACGGAGGCAATCTTGTTCAGGGTGAAACCACCGGCCTGATCGCGCCCGGACTGCAGGCTCAATTCAGCCAGGGAGCTGTGGCTGCGCTGCTCATTGCTGATGGCCGGTTGCTCGGCGCGGGCAATATGCGCCAACTTCTGGGTCAGGGAGGTGGGCGCATTGACCGGCTGCGGATGTTGCTCCAGCGCGGCATTGACCAGCGCCAGCACCTCGTTGCGCGCCTGCGGCACAGACCAGTGGCTGCCGCTTTCGTGCATGAGGCGGCTGGGCTGGTAAAAGCGTTCGATCAGTTCGGCCTGGGTTTCCTGACCGAGGGACAGCCGCAGGGCGGTATTTTCGATGTCATCGTCATCAATGTTGGTGTAGGTCGAGCTGATAAAGCCAAAACTTGAGCGCATATCAATCAGACGGGTGCTGAGCTGATCGACGTTACGGCGGCGCTCCTTGAGAGCATCAAAGGGAATCACCGGTTGCTTGTCACTGGAGAGGTGCAGCTCGATCTGATGGCGCGGGTTTTCCATTTCGGTTTTAAAGACGGCGAAGGGCAGGTGCTCATCCACGGCGCGAAAAGCGCTGTGGCCCGCCTGACCGCTAAAACAGTGTCGGGCCAGAAACTGCGTATTGGCGGTGGCGCGCTCCATGAGGTTGAACTCCTCGTCGCGGCACTGAAGCATGTGGGTCAGCAGCTGGCTTTCGGGGTTGGCCATCACGTTCATCTGGGCTTCGTAGTCCGCCAGCGCCTCATCCAGTGCGCGTCCCAGTTTGTCGTCACGGGAAATCAGGCCAACACCGCCCGCCATCACTTTACCTGCGCCAAGGTTGGCGAACTTCTGGTAGCTCTTGCACAGCAGAATTTTCAGCTGGCCGCTTGCGATGGCATCGTGGCAATGATTCAGCAGGGTGGGCATGTCCTGACGGTTCTCCACCGTGGCATCCAGCACCAGTACGACCGACTCGCGGTTGAGTTCAGGCTGGTTCAGGCGCTTGTCCAGCGCGCTGATCACATCGTCCACATTCCAGCCGGGTTTATGGCGGTCATCGCCACCGGGCAGGCTCTGGTTCAGGGTGGCAAAGAGGATATTGCAGTCGCGGGCATCGTCCGGGTCGAACTTCAGCTCGTAATACACCGGCGTGGCCTCACCGCTGGCGGTGGTCGCCAGTGCGGCGCCGGGCGTTGGGGTCAGCTCGTTGGCCAGATCAAAGGCATTGGTCAGGGCGGCCATGCCGCAGGAGGTCAGGCGCATGGTGGCGGGCAGCGCATTCGCCGGCAACTGGCCCTGATGGAGAATCGGCGCAGCGGCCTGATGCAGATCCTGCAGCTGATAAGGCTTGCTGGCGGCCAGACACAGGTGCAGCTCCTCAATCATCACCTGATAGACGTTGGCCAGTTGCTGACTGTCGCCATGCACGGTCGAGAGACTTTCGGCCGCCTGAATCACGCCACCTAAACCGGAGGCCAGCAGGGCGCTGTGTTTGACTGCGGGAGGAAAGCCCTGCTGCTGCAGCGTTGCCATCAGGTTATCGATCAGGCGCGCTGCGGTATGACTCACCGCCGCATGACCATGGTCAGCAGGAACCTCACGCAGACGCTGAATCAGCGCCTGACCCTTGGGTGATTGCAGCTGGCGCAACGTCGCCTGATTGTCGATATCCAGATTGGGCGTTTCAACCCCCGGATCGGTCAGACGTGCAGCCATCACCACGTTGGGCGAGGGGCGCCCGCCAATGCGACCAATCAGGGTATTTGCCTGATCCGTATCTTCCTCGTGGGGCATGACAATGGCGTAAAGGTTAGTGGCAAGGCGCATCGGCACCAGCGCTTCGGCGGCCTCCGGGATCTGCTCTTCCATCCCCATCGCCAGCTGTGCGGCCACGTATTCGGAATTCACAAAGACCACCGGGTCATGCGCACCACCACCGAGTTCGACGTAACGCGCCATACACTGCTGTTGCAGGCCGCCGTACTCATCAAAGCGACTGTAAGGGGTGTCGGTTTCATTCTTGATGCGCAGCATGCGCAAGCGCTGATGGCTTTCGGTCAGCGTCGGCTCGGCAATGGTGGTGCCGTACTGCAGGGCCAATGCCTTGCCGCCGGATAAGCCAGCCAGCTCCTGACGACGGCGTTGGGAAAAAGGGCTCTGGTAAAACCAGTCATGGTTGAGCGTTTGATGGTGGCGCTGGCTCAGGGCCAGATGTTGCATCAGGGCAAAGCGCAGGGTGCCTGCCAGCGGCAGCTGATGGCGCAGGGTGTCGATGCGTTTTTCCAGTGACTCCAGCGTACCTGGGTCCAGCCGCTGGCGCGCCGCCTGAGCCTGTTGTTGCTCAGGGGTTGCTTCCAGTCTCAGTGGCCGGGCCAGATTCAGTCCATGCAGTTGCAGGGTCACGGAGGTTCTCCCATAAAAAGTTGATGCATGAGTTGTCTCTGGCAGGCCAGAGTTCCCGTCTTTTTTGTCAAAACCAGCCAGTTATTCTGGGAACCTTCTCGGCGCCAGAGAAACCGGCTGGTGTATTTCCTTATAAATCAACGCCTGGGGGACAAATGCCTAACCTTACGGGCTTTCACTGCTCTCAAGCTTTTGCCGAATCTGGGAGGCTGTCAGGCTCAACGGTTGTGAACCGGAGGCGGCCATCACCGGAGGCCTGACCGGTGTGTCCAGTAACACGGCGGCAGGGTTGCGGCTGCCGTAATGAGGTTTGGCATCCAGCGTATTGAGCACCGCATCAGCCTTGTGATCCTGATCGCTTAGCAGCAGGCTCTGCGCCAGGATCATCTGGGTGCTTTCGGGCAGTGGCACCACCAGCGCATCCACCAGTGACTGTCTGGCCTGATCGCTGGCGTCGGCGAAGACCTTTTCCGGCACACCCGCATAGGCATGATTCAGTAAGGAGGTTTCCGGCATGCGCAGCGCCATCTGGGTAAGGGCTTCCATGGCCTGTTGCTGATGCTGTGGATCATCGCTGTTCATCAGGTTGTGACACAGACGCACCCCCAGTTTCAGAATCGAAAGCCGGGCGGCGCTGGAAACCCCCGGCATGCCTGACTGCACCATGGCATCCACCAGTTCGGAGACGTAGGGGGTATCGAAATCGCCCTCGGAGTCATTAATACAGGGCGGCCGACCGATATCCAGGGCCAGTTTCTGGCGCGCTTCGCTGTAGCTGTACATGTGCTCAAGATGCACCAGCACCGAGGCGATCTTGTTCAGGGTCAGGCCGCGATGGGGGTCGGACTCCTGCAACTGGCGCTGCACCAGTGGGTCGGCATTCAGGGTGTCTTTCAGGCGGGTTTGCGGCGCTTCTGCCCGGGCAATGGTGCTGATGCGCTCGGCCAGTGGCGGTAGCGGATAGGTTTTCGCATCCTTCGGCAGCGCTCCTGCAACCAGCGAGCGCACTTCATTCAGCGCGCCGGTAACGGTCCAGTTACTGCCGGAGGCCTGCATCAGTTTGCTGGGCAGGTAAAACATCTCGGTCAGTTCGGCCGGGGACTCCTGCCCGACACTCAGGCGCATGCCGCCTTTATGATCGCCCAGCGGCAGGTAGGTGACGCTGGTTTCCGGGTAGCCAAAGCCATCGCGCTGACGAATCAGTTTTTCCGGCAGGTGGTTATTGCCGACCATGGTGAGGTCAATCAGCTTTTGATTCATCTCCGAGGTAAAGCGGTGCCTGGCATCGTAATTGTGATCCAGCACGACGAAGGGCAGGTGCATGTCCTGACGGACGGGAGCGCTGTGCTCCCCCTGACCGGTGAAGAGGTGATTGCGCAGGTACTGCGCCGCGCGGGTGCCACGGTCCAGCTGGTTGAATTCATGCTCGCGCTGGCCGAGTAAATGCGTCAGCAGCTGCGCATCGTTTCCAGCCATCCAGTTCAGGTCCTGCTCATACTTGCCCAGATGTTCGCGGGCCGCCTGGGTCAGGGAGTCATCCTTGCCAATAATAGCGACGCCGCCCGCCATCACCTTGGCACTGCCGAGGTTGGCGTATTTCTGGTAGCTCTTACAGACGATAAAGCGCACCTTGCCCTTGGCGATATCCTTGCTGAAATGGGACATCAGCTTGTCCATGTCGCCGCGTTTCTCGACGGTTGCATCCAGCACCATCGTCAGGGTTTTGCTGCGCAGCCCCTGTTGTTTGAGCCGGGCATCCAGACTGCTGATGAGGTCATCCACGCCCCATTGGGCCTTGGCATCCTTACCGCCGCCGGGCAGGCTGCCATTGAGTGAGGCAAACACCGTGGGCGCGGGTTTGTTATCCACCCGGCCGGGCGACATCATGCTGCGGATATTGGGGATCTCAAAATAGCGCGGGGTCGACTGGCCGGTTTGCGGGTGCTGAAGGTCATCCACCCGCGAGGTGTGGTGCATCAGGTTGGCCAGCTCATGGCCGAGGGTCAGGGCATTCATGCCGGAGGTCACCAGATGCATCTGCGGGGTCGGGATCGACGCAGGCAAATGCCGGGCAGACAACATCTGTGATGCCGCCTTGCGAAAATCTGCCAGACCATAGGGTTTGCTGGCGGTCAGGCAGATTTGCAGCTCTTCCATCGTGGCGTGATAGGCATTCATGAAGGCTTTACTGTCGTGACTCAGGCTTGGCAGCATGGCCGCCATGCGGTGCAGCCCCTTGAGCCCCTCATTCAGCAGCGGATCATGGCGGATGCGCTGCTGGTCCGGATGTTTCTCCAGACTCGATTTCAGGCTCAGAATCAGATCCGCGGTGGTGTGCGCGAGTTCTGCCAGTGAATGCTGCTCCGGCATCGCCTGCAGCTGTGAAACCACAGCCTTGTCGACGGGGGAAGTAAAGTCCTCAAGCGTGGCGAGGTTATCCAGCCTGGGGTTGGCCTCGCGTGGCGTCTCGGTGGTGGAGGCCTGCAGGGCATAGGCTGACGGGCGCGCGCCGTGGGTGCCAAGAATATGCTGGGCGATGACATAAGTACGATGATCAAGCTCGTTGGCGTTGTAGGCCAGCACGCCGGGACGAAGCTCTTTGAGTTCGTGCTTGTCCATAAAGCTCATGGAGCCTGAGCCGTTCAGCATGGATTCAAAGGTGATGGCTTCAAGGGCGCGTTCGGCATTTTGCCGACAGTTAAAAAACAGCATCTGGTCATTGGCCTTGCCGCCCTGCTCCCGGTGCAGCTCCATACAGCGCAAGTGATAGTCGGACAGAGGATGATCGCGCAGGTAATGCCCATCAGCGCTGTTATCAAAGCGCAGGCTATGGCCGCTATCGTCGGGATGTTTGGTGGTGCGGGCATAACGAATGCCGTACTGGCGAGCCGCTTCATCGGCACCGGCGCCGACGGCAATACCGAGCTCCTGTCGGCGGATATCGGCAAATTCCGTCTCTTCCAGACTGTCGGACTGGGTCAGGGCGTTGAAATCCCATTGGCGACGCTGCGCCTGGGTCAGGGCCTGAGCCATGTTGCCCTGTCCCATGGACTGGTTGCGCAGGCGCTCCAGCCGTTGTTCCAGCACGGTTTTCTCTGGCGCAGCGGCCGTTGCCGGCTCGCCTTTCTTGCGCTCAGAGTGCATGGCCTGTTTCATCCGGGACAGGCGGTCCAGGGATGAGTGCAGGGAAAGCTTCATGGTGGTGCCCTCTCACAGGCCGGCGGTATTCCGCCCGGTTATTGTTGTGATCTGATCGCGCAGCACTCCTTGCCGGGGTCTTATCCCTCGACGAATCAGCAGGGAAGGTGCTGACTCGGGGCGAATTCGGTCATGACTTACTCAATGATGATTCGCTCATCCCGATGCGCCGCCTGATATTGCGCCATCAGGATTTGCTGGCGCAGCAGGTCGGCATACTGGCGGTTGTTCTGTAGCTGCCTGGGATCACTGCCGATGCCGGGCTGACGGCTGGCCTGATCCAGTTTTTGCTCAATCCGGCTGAGTAACTGCTCGGCCATCAGCGGTTGATCGTGATGGTTCAGCAGGGTCTGGATGGCATCAAGCTGGTCATGAAGCGGCTGGTTGAGGGTCAGCCGGTTCAGCAGGCGTTCCTGCATCGCGGGGCCCGCCATTTCATAGACCTGTTCCGGAATGTGCGATGCGATGTTACTCAGCTCGCCGACCTTGGTGGTGGGCAGGCGGTCCATCTCATTCAGCCAGGTGGTGAAGGCCGCATCGCTGTCCATCGGGTCGCCATGTTTCATGTCGCTTAGGCGCAGCATGCTTTGCAGGTTCAGTACGCTTTGGCGCACCGGCTCGGAGACGCCGGGCATGCCGGAATGAATCAGGCCATGCAGCAGGGAATCCAGCGCAGCGCGGTCCGGGCCGAAATTCTGCTCGGTCAGCGGAAAGCTGTTGTTGCTGATGAACTCAGACAGATGCAGCGCCACGGAGGCGATCTTGTTCAGGGTCATGCCGCCACCGTCACGTCCGCGCTGATGCTTGAGCTGGTCAACACCGGCATGCAGGCGTTCGCTATCGCTCGGGCGATGCTGCTCAGCCCGGGCAATATGAATCAGGCGTTGTGCCAGGTTCGCTGGCGGCCCCGGTGGCATCGGATGCTCACGCAGGGCGTCATTCACCAGCTCATTGACGTGCTGGCCGGCCTGCTGCACGCCCCACTGGCTGCCTTCAGGATTCATCAGTTTGCTCGGCAGATAGAACATCTCCATCAGCTCTTGCTGGGTATGCTGACCCAGACTGATGCGCAGGTGCATGTGTTCATCATTCACGCCATCGACACCGCTGAAGGTGGTGCCGTGAAAGCCGAAGCTGGAGCGGCTCTCGACCATCTTGCTGGCCAGATGCTGCATGGCCGGGAACTTCTCGGTGATCTTGTCCGGCAGGCTCCAGTAGGTTTCCGGCGGTGTGGAGTTCAGCTGCACATCCATCTGCTGTTTAGCGCCAAACTTCTCCGACTTAACGATGATAAAGGGCAGATGGGCATCGTGACCGTGGGCGGCCTGATGGCCGTTCTGGCCGTTGAAGCAGTGCTCTTTAACGAAGCTGGCATTGGCCGTGGCGCGGTCGAGCAGGTCAAATTCGCTGTGGCGGTTGCGCAGCATGTGGGTCAGCAGCTGGCTTTCCGGGTTGTTCATCAGCCCCTGCATATGCTCGTTAAGGCCAAGCTTGTGATCTGCCTCGCGGGAGAGGTCGTCATCACGGCCGATCAGGCCCACGCCGCCTGCCATCACTTTTGCGGTGCCGAGGTTGGAAAACTTCTGGTAGCTCTTGCACACCAGCATCTTCAGCTCGCCACTGGCGATCCGGTCTTTGAAATGATCCACCAGCGTGGCCATGTCGTGCCGCGTTTCCATGGTGGCATCCAGCACCATCACCAGCGGTTCCTGGGCGTTGGGCCGCTCCTTCAGGCCACGCTCTGCCGCGCTGATGACATCCTGCACGCCCCAGCCCGCCTTATGACGACCTTCACCGCCGGGCAGGCTTTGGTTCAGGGTTGCCAGCAGGGTGTTGGTTTTGGGGTTATCCGGGATATGGCTCATTTCGAAGTACACCGGCGTGGCGTCTCCCTCCGCATTACGGGCATGACTGATACCGGGAACGGACGTCATGGTGCGGGCCACATCCAGCGCCTGGGAAATCGCGCCCATGCCGGAGCTGGCAAGGCGCATGGTCGGTGGCAGGGCATTCACCGGCAGGCGCTCGGGGCAAAGGATCGCCGAGGCCGCCTGATGCAGATGCTGCAGGCTGTAGGGGCGACAGGCGCCGAGGCAAACGTGCAGCTCTTCGGCCAGCACCTGAACGCCATTGGCAAATTTCTGGCTGTCGCCGTGCAGGGTCGGCAGGGTGTCAGCGATGGCATGCATGGCCGCGAGGCCATTGGCCAGAATCGGGTCTCGGCGCATGGGTTCAGGAAAACCGGTGGCATTCAGCACATGGGCGAGGTCTTCCAGCAAGCTGGCGGCGGTGTTGGACAGGGCCGCATGACCGTGATCCGGCGGCAGGCTGCGAAGCTTCTCCACACAGGAGCTGCCGCGCATTCCCATCAGCTGACTGAGCTGGTGCTGGGTATCGACATCGGCCATACCACGAGGCTTATACGGCCCGGCCCCGGCGGCCATGACCGCATAGGGTGAAGGACGGGTGCCACTCTTGCCAAGAATAGGCTCACCAATGATGACATCCTTGATGTCACGACAGCGCATGGCCACCAGACCGGGAAAGAGCTGGTGGGCGGTGATGGGTTTATCCCGCAGCTCGGGGCGCTGCTGGTGAATCTGATCGGTCAGCCAGGCGGCGCCATGGGGCGTGTTGATAAACAGCAGGGAATCACGGGGCGAACCGCCCATTTCTTCCCAGCGGGCGCGTGCCTGCTGGTGCATGCCGCCGACTTCATCAAAACGGGTGTAGCCACTCTGGCCAGCGTTACCGAGGCGCAGGGTGCGGTTATGGCTGTCCTGCGCCTCCTGATGGGACTCGGCGATCGACAGGCCGTATTGCTTTGACAGGTGGCCGCCGCCGGGAGTTTCTTTCAGTTCCTGCCGGCGCTGCTCGGCATAGGGGCTGTTCTTGAGCCAGTCGGCGGAGGTCATTCTGTCGTGACGCATTTGTGAATCGAAGTGCTGCAATAAACCAAAATGCAGGTTGCCGGTAGTGCCGGCCTGACGCAGCTGATCGAGGCGCTGCTCCAGCGCTTCAAGGGTGCCTGCCGGAATCCCGGGCTTTTGCTTTGCGCCCTGCGGCTCCTGTGTTGCCCCTGCGGTAGCAGCACCAGTAGCAATACTTGAGCCCTGAAGGCGGGCGAGGGAGCTCAGGTTCGAAATCACGGCAATCAACTCGAAAGGGTGGCGATAGAGTTTTAGTTGCCGTGGTTCCTGCGGAAGTTCCGACCGGATGCTGCAGAAGCCGCACACTTTGGCGGCATTTCATGAGCCTTGTTCAAGACCGCAGGGGGAGTGAAGGAGAGTAACGCTTAGCTGGCGGGCGGCTGATCATTCACCAGAGCGACGGCCTTGATCTGGGCATACACCGCCATGCCGTCACGCAGTTGCAGCCGGTCAGCGGAATAGCGCGTCAGGCGGGCCAGCAGGGTTTGCTCGCGCAGACGAAGACGCACGCGCATGTAAGCATCCCCTTCCGGCTGCAGCGCATCAATCGTGCAGCGCAGGCTGTTGAGAATGCTGCTCTGGTTCGGTGGCTCAAGGCTCAGGCTGACATCCCGCGCCAGAACCTGCACCCGCACGGGCGTGCCGATAGCGCGGTGGGCCTGTTGCGGCACCAGCAGCGCCTGGCTATCGCACTCAATCTGACAAAGGCCGTAGCCAAATTCGGTATTAATGACCTGCCCCAGTAACAAGGCTTCGGCATCGGCACGCTGGCCGAGGGGCAGATCCAGCCGGGTCATCAGCTGTTCGGCGGCGCCGCTATCAAGACAGCGACCCTGCTCCATCAGCAGCAGATGATCCGCCAGTCGCGCGACTTCAGCGACAGAGTGGGTCACGTACAGGCAGGGGAGCTGGAAGTCCCGGCAGATGGCCTCAAGGTAATTCATCAGCTGTAGGCGGGCACTGGCATCCAGCGCGGCCAGAGGCTCATCACAGAGCAGCAGTTGCGGGCTGGTGAGGAGCGCCCGCGCCAGAGCAACGCGCTGGCGTTCTCCGCCCGACAGGGTCTGCGGCTGGCGGGTCAGCAACCCGTCGATGCCGGTGGCCTCAATGGCATCCTGCCAGCCGATACGGCGAGCCTTGTCCGGGATGCGGGAATAGCCGTAACGCAGGTTGTTCTCGACGCTCAAATGGCTGAACAGCCCGGCTTCCTGAAAGACGTAACCGATAGGGCGTTGCCAGGTCGGCAGTTGCTGCTCGCTGCGTCCGCGCCTGTCACCGCTTTGACGTTCCAGCCAGACCTGCTGGCGAAAACGGATGCGCCCGGACGCAGGTTCGTGCAGCCCGGCGATACAGCGCAGCAGGGTGGTTTTACCGCTGCCCGACGGGCCAAATATGGCGGTGATGCCCCGGTCGGGCAGGTGCAGATCCAGCGAGAGTTGTAACTGGCCGAGCTGATCCTCCAGGCGCACATCAAGCATGGTGCAGACTCCGGGCATTCAGGCGATAGAGCAGCCAGAGCACCACAAAGGAGAACGCCACCATCAGCAGGGACAGCGCATGGGCGGAGGCGTAATCCAGACTTTCGACATAATCATAAATGGCGACGGAGACGACCTTGGTTTCGCCGGGGATATTGCCGCCGATCATCAGCACCACGCCGAACTCCCCCAGGGTATGGGCGAAACCCAACACCGCCGCGGTCAGCAAACCGGGCCGTGCCAGCGGCAGCGCGACGGTGAAAAAGGCATTCAGGGGGGAGGCTCGCAGGCTGGCCGCCACTTCCATCGGTCGGCGACCCATGGCGGTGAAGGCATTTTGAATCGGCTGCACCACGAAGGGCAGGGAGTAGAGGCTGGAGGCCACGACCAGTCCGGTAAAGGTAAAGGGCAAGCGGCCAATGCCGAGCCAGTCGCTGAACTGGCCGACCCAGCCCTGAGGCCCAAGAATAATCAGCAGATAAAAGCCCAGCACCGTGGGTGGCAGCACCAGTGGCAGGGCCACCACCGCCTCAATGATCGACTTGCACCGCCCCTGTTGGCGCGACAACCACCAGGCCAGCGGCGTACCGACCAGCAGCAGTACAACAGTCGTCAGCAATGCCAGTTCCAGACTCAGCCAGATTGGCTGCCAGTTGAGGCGGCTAAAATCCATCAGTCAGGGTCCATTAACGGTAGCCGGAGGCTTCAATCACCTGACGTGCCTCGGGCGATTTCAGGTAGGCATAAAAGGCCTGGGCCGCGGCATTATCGGCACCCTGTTTGAGCATGACTGCATCCTGACGAATGGGCTGGTAATACTGGCCTGGCACGGTAAGGGAGGCTCCCGCCTGCTCGCCATCCTTGACCTGCGACAGGGCCACAAAGCCCAGCTCGGCATTGCCGGTGGCGACGAACTGATAGGTCTGGCTGATGTTATCACCTTGCACCAGTTTGTCCTTAAGACTATCCCAGAGTTTCAGGGACTGTAGCGTCTGGGTGGCAGCCAGACCATAAGGCGCCGTCACCGGGTTGCCGATGGCCAGGTGCTGATAGTCACCGCTGAGGACGGTGGCCAGATCATCGCTGCTCAAAGGCTCTGTACTCCACAGCGCCAGCACGCCCTGGGCATAGGTGAATTCGGAATCGGCTACCGCCAGCCCTGCTTCGACGGCTTTGTGCGGACGGGCCTGATCGGCCGCAAGGAAAATATCAAAGGGTGCGCCATTGCTGATTTGTGCATAGAGCTTGCCGGTGGAGCCGTAGCTGACTTTCAGTTCATGGCCTGAGCTGGTTTCAAAGCTTTTCTCCAGCTTTTCCATGGTGCCGGTGAAATTGGCAGCGACGGCCACGGTGGCGGTATCGGCATGGGCAACACTGGCCATACCGGCGAACAGGCCAAGACCAAGCAAAGTGGTCAGACGTGAGGCAGAAAAAACCATGGGGCAGCTCCTTGGCAGCAGAGAAAGCGAAGGTCAGAAACCGGTCGCGAGAAGAATATGAGCAGGGGAAATCCACGCCTCAATGTGCTTGCCCGGCGTGAGCGCCAGCGTCTCAAGGGTGGAGAGTTCGATAATGGCCGTCAGGGAGCGACCACTGCTGAGGCGTAAATTCACCTCGGCATTGACCGCACCGGGCTGAATGTTTTCCACCGTCGCCGCCAGCCGGTTCACGGCGCTGGTCTGTACCTTCGCCCCCGTGCAGTCGACCAGCATCGGTGCGTTGGCTTTGATCAGAGCGATCACCGGCGCGCCGGGTGAGAGCTCCAGCAGAGCAACACTGTCGTTGGTGATTTGCACCCGCAGGCTGTCATCGCCACCCAGACTGATGCCGATCAGGGTATTCACCGCGCCGGGGGTAATCGCTGTCACAGTGCCGGCCAGCTGATTGCGCGCGCTGGTTTTCAGGGTCATACGGCGCAGGGTATCGCTCAGGTGTTGCGGCTGACTGAGGAAGTTTTCACTGACGGCAGCCAATTGCTGCTGTGCCAGCTGCAACTGCTCCAGCCCGTCGATGAGCGCGCGGCCATAGTCGGTCAGCTGGCTGCCACCACCGCCTTTGCCGCCGGTACTGCGGGTGAGCAGTGGTTCGCTGGCGAGGTTATTGAGGTTATCGATCCAGTCCCAGGCGGTTTTATAGCTCACGCCTGCACTGCGCGCTGCTGCAGAAATGGAGCCTTCTTCGGCCAGGGCCTTGAGCAGGGTCAGCCGCTGGGGTGGCAGTTGCAACAGGGGATGTAGATCTGACATGGATATTCGTTATTACCTTAGGGTTATAACGCTATGTTGTACCACGCCAGCGGCTGATGAGGCCAGCCTGTGGCGGGCTGGAGGCTGGGAACAGGGGCGGGTGGCGATCGCAACAATCCCGCAATGAGGCGGCAGGCTTTCTGGGTTCAGGCATAAAAAAGCCGCCCGAAGGCGGCTTGATCTCAAGTGGCCAGGACGTGGTTGAGACGTCACTGGCACTGGGATGAATGGCGGTTAGTGAGCGATGGGCTCCATCCGATCTTCACTCAGCAGCCAGCGCTGCTCGTGGAACTGCTCCAGCTGCTCGCGGTGGGCGATGCTGATCAGCGTGGTGTTCGGCAGACGGCTTTTCAGCAGCTGGTAAAGGTGGCTTTCCAGCGCTTTATCCAGTGCCGAGGTGGCCTCATCGAGGAACAGCCACGCCGGTGCTTTTAGCAGTGCGCGGGCAATAGCAATACGCTGCTGCTCACCCGGTGACAAGGCATGTGCCCAGTGCTGCTCTTCCTCCAGACGGTCAACATAGGCTTCCAGTCGGCAGTCGATCAGGGCCTGACGCACGGCTTCATCGCTATAGGTGTCCGGCGCCTCAGGATAGCTGATCACCGCTTTCAGGCGATCAATCGGCAGATAGGGCGTTTGCGGCAGGAACAGGGTACTGGCCGGACGGCCAATCTCCCCCTGCCACCAGGGCCAGATACCGGCAAGGGTGCGGAACAACACGCTCTTGCCGCTGCCGGAGGGCGCGCTGATCAGGGTGTGCTGGCCTGCTTCAATACTCAGGTTATGGATGGTTTTCAGGGGATGATGGTCCGGGCGCTTGAGGGTCAGCTGGCTCAGCTCCAGACGGTTTTCGGTGATGTGCTGTTTGCTGTGGGCCTGCTCGGCGCGTTCGGCGGCATCGAGTCGCTCGTTAAAGCTGGTCAGACGGTCAACCACCGAACGCCATACCGCCAGACTGCTATAGGCATCAATAAACCAGCTCAGGGCATCCTGTACCCGGCCAAAGGCGCTGTTGATCTGCATCAGGCCGCCAAGCTGGATAGCGCCACTGAAATAGCGCGGCGCGGCAACGACGATGGGGAAAATCACCGCCACCTGCGCATAGCCGCTGGTAAAGGCGATCAGGCGTTTCTGGACCCGCATGATCTGCCAGAAATTACTCCACACGCCCTGAAAACGGTCTTTCAGGGTGCGCATTTCTTCCTGCTCACCGCCGTACAGCGCCACGCGCTCGGCGTTCTCACGGATACGAATCATGGAGAAACGCAGGTTGGCTTCGACGCGCTGCTGCTCGAAGTTAAGCCCGATCAGGCGGCTGCCCACCTTGTGGGTCAGGTAGCTGCCGACCACGGCGTAAATAACCGCGACCCAGACCATGTAGCCGGGAATGGTGATCTCATGACCGCTCAGGGTGAAGCTCAGTGGGCCGGATAGACCCCAGAGAATGGCGATAAAGCTGAACAGCGTGACGACCGAGCGCAGCAGGCCAAGGGTCAGGCTGAGGGTGGTATCGGTGAACTGGTTGATATCCTCGGAGATACGCTGGTCAGGGTTATCGGTCTTGTCGCCGCTGACTTCCAGCAGGTAGTAGGCATGCTCGCCCAGCCAGCGCTTGAAGTAGACATCCGTCAGCCAGCGGCGCCAGCGAATCTGCAGAATGCCGGTGAGATAGTACTGGTACACGCTCAGGGCAATGCTTATCAGCGCCACCGGACAGAACCAGCCCACCTGCACCCAGAAGGTCTCGACGTTCTTGTCTTGCAGGGCGTTGTAGAAATCCCGGTACCAGCTGTTAAACCAGACCGAGAGATAAACGTTCGCCAGTGCCATCGAAATAATCACGATCAGCAGCAGCCAGGCGCTTTTACGCTCCTCGGAGCGGCTCCAGTAAGGCGAGGTCAAGGCCCAGGCCTTGCGCAGGAAATGCCGGTGGGAACGGGTATCCAGCAGGGTTGAATCAGCAGCACTCATGAATGGTGTCGTTCTCTGCAAAGGAAGCGGGAGTTGTGGCGAGCCTGAATCCTTGGAACCCGGCCGCCTGCACGATGCCCGTTTGGACGGGCAACAGCGGGGTTAAGTTCCTCAACAAGTATCACCAAAGGTTTCTGCGGCAGGGTTATACCTGATTCTTCCGCGAAAAGGGACTGGTACGCCACTTCCCCGATTGAGCGTGGGCGATGAGTTCAGATATCCAGAGGAAAGCAGCGGGCAGGGTCAAACTGTTCAGGCCAGTCGCGGCGGGTCATCACCTGACCGGTTTTGCGCACCTCACGCAGAGCCTCCAAATCAAGATCCACCATCAGCCAGGTGCTGGTATCGGGCATAAGAGAGAGGCTTTCGCCCAGCACGCCATTGGCGGGCATACCGTAATCCGGAGGGACGAAAACCCCGGCGCGGCCAACATTGATATCGACAGCCGGTGACCAGTTGGCCGTTCCGACAATGGGCGATTGCACGACGGCGATTTGATTCTCCAGTGCCCGGGCCTGACAGCCGACACGCACCCGGTAGTAACCGGCCTCGGTATCGGTGCAGCTGGGGGCGAGGATAATATCGGCGCCCATTTCGGTCAGCTGGCGTGCCAGTTGCGGGAACTCGTTGTCATAGCAGATCAGAATTCCGAGGGTGCATTCCGGCAGGCGGAATACGCGCAAGCCCGCGCCCCCGGCGATATTCCACTCTTCCCGCTCAAAGCGGGTCATGATGAGTTTGTCCTGACTGCCGAGGCTGCCTTCCGGGCCAAACAGCCAGGTGCGGTTGCGATAGTGGCCGTCCCAGTCTTTCACGGGGATCGAGCCCGGCGTGATGTAGACCCCAAGCTCGTTGGCGAGTTTCTCCCAGAAGGCAAACCAGCGCCCGAGCATGGGCTGCATGGCAGCGATAGAGGCGTGCAGATCACCACAGAGGTGATCATCCTGCAGGCCTGTTATCGCCATCGAGGCATATTCCGGCAGCACCAACAGTGTGGCGCCTTCTTCTGCCACCTGCCGACAGAGCGTCGTCAGATGCTCGCTGTAGCTATCCCAGTCCGCGAAACGCTCGATCAGATATTGGCAGGCCGCAATGCGCATTATCGCTCCAGAGTTTTAAGCCAGAAGGTCATGGGCTTATCGCTGCTTTCACTTTGGTCCACGTCCTGCCAGGGGAAAAGCGTACTGAGCTCGGGGTGCTTGCGATAGCCACGGTGAGCCCAGAATCCGTCCAGTGGCACATAGTTCGCCGGACGCAGGGGATGATCCTCTGGCCGGTCAACGGCGCAGAAGGTACAGATTTTAAAACCGTGGTGGCGGGCATAGGCTTCTCGCTCGTTAAAGAAACCGATCCCGAGACCATGGCCGCGGTATTCCGGCAGCAGTACCGATTCGCCAAAGTAGAAAATCTCTTTGAGATTATAGCCTGCTCGCTGGAAGGGCGTTTTGCAGATGTCCATCTCGTCACTCATGGGGACACCGGTGGACATCCCGATGACTCGCTCGCCATCGCGGGCCAGCACGAAAAAACTGCGCGCCGAGCGGGCGTAGGTGGAGAGGTAGTCTGCCTCGTAGGCCAGATCGCCTTTGTAGAGATAAGGGTAGTCGCGGAAGATACGAATGCGCAGACGCGCCAGATCCTCAATAAAAGGCGTGATGGCAGGGCCGTTCAGCGGCGTCAGGGTAATAGCGTGTGATTCCATATTGCACCTGAATCAGACGCCAGCAGAGCTGGCGGAGAGCGTCATTCCATAGTCGCTGGCAACGTAGCATGAAGCGTCAGGAGATGCGATGCTACCTGTCGCGCCCTTGCGCCTTGCAGGTCGTACGCAGGCGTGACTTACCCTGCATCCCGAACTTTCTCCTGTTTACGTGAAGGAATTTCATCCAATGAGTGCTGCCAAAGCCCGTACCGAAGCCCTGATCCATGCCTATTACGACGCCTTTAACCGGGCGGATATGCCCGCCTTTCTGGCGCTGCTGAGCGAAAACGTCGAGCACGATATTAATCAGGGTGAGCGTCAGACCGGACGTGACGTCTTCTCGGCCTTTATGGAGAAGATGAATCGCAGTTACCGCGAGGAGCTCAAAGAGATTCGCGTGGTCGCCAGTGAGGATGGCAGCTGGGCCGCTGCTGAGTTTGTGGTGCACGGCACCTATCTGGCCACGGATGAAGGCCTGCCTGAGGCCAATGGCCAAACCTACAAACTGGCGGCTGGCGCCTTCTTCAATGTTGAGGATAATAAGGTCGCGCGTATTACAAACTACTATAATCTTCGCGACTGGCTGGCTCAGGTAGGCGCCTGAGGCTGGCAAGCCCTAAAGCCTAGGAGACGCCATGCTTTATCTTTACGTGGATTCAGACCGGGACACCTGGCTGGAAAGCCTGCAGCGCAAGTTACAGCCGCTGCCCGTGGTGGCCTGGCCACATCATGTGGCGCCAGAGGCGGTGGAGTATGTGGCGGCCTGGAATCCGCCCGAAGGTTTTTTCGCCGAGTTCGTGAATCTCAAAGGCATCTTTGCCCTCGGTGCCGGGCTGGACCGCTTTCACAAGCGTGATGATATTGCCTCGGGCACACCGCTGATTCGCCTGACCGATGCCGGCATGGCGCAACAGATGTTCGAATATGTGCTGCACGGCATTCTGCATTTTCAGCGGGATTTTGATGCCTACATGCGCCAGCAGGAACAGGCCCTGTGGCAGTCCCATCCTTATCGGGTCGCCGGTTCTTTGCGTGTGTCGGTGCTTGGCCTGGGTGAGCTTGGCGGCCATGTGGCGCAGCAGCTGGTGAAGCTGGGTTATCAGGTCACGGGTTGGGCGCGTACCCCCAAAGAGCTGGAAGGCATCCGCTGCCTGCACGGCACAGAAGTGTTGCCACAGCTACTGGCCGAATCGGATGTACTGATCGGTATTCTGCCGTCGACACCGGAAACCAAGGGGCTGCTGAATGCTGAAACCCTGGGTTTGCTGCCCAAAGGGGCGGTGGTGATTAACGCCGGGCGCGGTGATCTGATTGATCTTCGTGCGCTGGTCGATGCGCTGGATTCGGATCATCTGCGCGGTGCCCAGCTGGACGTCTTCCCGCAAGAACCGCTCACTGCCGAAAATCCTCTCTGGCAGCATCCGAAGATGATCATCACTCCTCATGTGGCTGCGGCAACCCTGGTGGAAGAAGCGACCAGCCAGATCGCCTCGAAACTGGCGCACTGGATGCGCGGAGAAGCTGTCGCGGGTTGGGTGGTGAAGGTCTGACAGGCAAGTAAAGCCGCGGCATGGGTTATCCAGGTTGTGGATAACCCTGTGGGCAAGCGTGGATAAAACTGTTGGCAGCCTGCCTATAAGCTAGGAATAAAAAAACACCGCCCTCGGGCGGTGTTTTTCATTATGTGCAGATCAGGCCTGCAACGTGGGTCATGCGACCGGCACTTAGCCTTTCTTGCAGGTGCTCAGCAGCGAGGTGATCGCCGCAGTAGAGCCTTTGGAGGCAAAGGCGTGCACTTCTTCAGGCTTGCCATCCTTACCGGCGTAACCGAAGGCAAAGTAGGGATCAGAACGCTTAAGATCCGTCAGCATCGGGCTGGAAGCAGGCAGGATCGCGTGCAGGTTAGGATCCTTGTCGCTGAACTTGGAGAGCTTCAGCTTGCCGCCACGGGAGTCTTTCTCGCCCAGCTGAACCTTGAAGTTCACTTCAGGGTTGCTGAAGCCGGTTTTACTTTCCAGCAGCAGCATCAGCTGATCAGGCTGGCTCGGGATGCAGATCAGGGTGAAGAACGTGGAGTTCTTGCCTGGATCATTGGCCTGAGGCGTGGTGATGAAATACTGGTGCTCACGGTTGGGGATATCACGCTTGGCCAGCATCCAGCCATCAATACGCTTGATGGTGGTGATGTTGGCGGGCTTGGCCGGTGCTGCATTGCCGGAAGGCGCGGCTCCCGGAGTCAGCTGGAGGTTCGAGCTGCCGGTATCCGCTGCCTGAGCCAGCGGAGCAATGGCCAGAGTCCCGGCGACGGCAAGCGCGCAAAGAGTCCGGGATTTAAGGGAAAGGGACATGATCATCCTCCAGAGGGTTTGGATATCCTTATCGGACCCGTCGGATTTTGTTCGGGTCTAGACGAAAAGGTTGAATTAAATTGTGGATAAGGCTGTGAAAGACGGTGGATAAGCCGTGAAAAGCGTCAATCCATGATCCGGCCTATCGTCTCTGCGGTTATTCAAAAGCCATGAGTCAAAGGCGTGTTCGCCTGCCCGGTATGCTACAGCAGCCTACCGCTCATGGCTTAAGGCTGGCCTATCTGATCCTGTAGCAGTGGCTATTTGGACCAGTTAGCGGTGGCTTCAGCCACTTCCGCCTCAAGCCCCAGACACTGGATCATGGCTCGGGCGGCACCACTCAGGTAACGCTCAGGCCACCACACCAGCGACAGGGAGCGGGTCAGGTCCAGCCCCGGCCAGGACAGATCAATCAATCGCCCTGCGGCCAGATCTTCCTGTACTGCCAGCTCGGATAAACAACCCACGCCCAGTCCAGCCAGTACCGCCTGTTTTATGGCCTCATGATGGGCCAGTTCCAAGCGTACATGCAGTCGGTGACTGTCTTTACCAAGCACCTGTTCCAGAACCGCACGGGTGCCGGAGCCGGATTCACGAAGAATCCACGGGGCTTCCAGCAGTTTCTCCGGGCGCCCCTTGCAGCTGGCCCAGGGACTGTCCGGCGCCGCGACCAGAAAGAGCCGATCCTGTCGCCAGGGGACACAGGCCAGTCGCGGTTCACGGCACAGGCCTTCGATCAGGCCAAGATCCGCATCGAGGTTGAGCAGGGCATGGAGAACATCCGCAGAATTACGCAATCGCAGCTTTAAATCGACGTCAGGATAATCGGCCAGAAAATCCAACGCCAGACGTGGTAACAGATAGCTACCGATCGTCATGCTGGAGGCCAGAGTAAATGGGCCAGCAATGGCGCGACTGCCGCTTTGCTCGAAGGTTTCCACCTGATTGAGAATATCTTCCGCCAGGGGCAGCTGGGTTTCCCCCAGAGGGCTAAGACGCAGACGACGGCCAAGGCGGTCGAAGAGTGGCGCGCCCAGATGATTCTCCAACTCGGCCAGCGCCATGCTGGCGGCGGATTGGGTCAGGCCGATCTGCTCGGCGGCTGCGCTGACACTCCCCTTGCGGGCAATGGCCACAAAAACCTGTAACTGGCGAAGAGTAATGCGCATTCTGCCTCCAAAAAATCAGACGGGCTGATAACCTGACTATCTTTACTCAATAATTCTTATTATTAAAGGCGGGGCCTCGTAAGCAAAGGCGATATTGAGCAAATACTGTGCACCTTGAGGCCGCGAACAGCGATTCGGCTCGTAGAACGCGGCTGAATTCTGACCGGGCAGATGAAAAAAGCACAGGTTCAAGGCTGTCTTCTGCCAGAATAGAGGCTACCCTGAGCGCGGCGCCAAGGCGTCTGTTTCTCTACGACTGTTTACCGCGAGTGCTGTCATGCTGGATTACAAGTTACTGGAAGCCCTGGCTGCCGTGATTCAACAACAAAGCTTTGAGCGTGCTGCCGACCTCTTGTGTCTGACACAATCGGCGGTGTCGCAGCGGATCCGGTTACTGGAGGAGCGCCTTGGTCAGCCGGTGCTGATCCGTGCCAACCCGATTCGTCCCACCGATCTTGGCCTGAAACTTTTTCATCATGTACAGCAGGTTCAGCTGCTGGAGCAGGCGCTGTCTGAGGATGTCCGCCCGGAAGGGGAGAAATACACCCACATGCGCCTGGCGGTGAATGGTGATTCCATGTCCCTCTGGCTGATGCCGGTGCTGGCTGAGTTTTTTCATTCTCATCAGGTGGTGCTGGAGCTGATCGTTGAGGATCAGGATTGCACACTGGCGCGCCTCAAAGCCGGGGAAGTGATCGGCTGCGTCAGTGCGCAGGATACGCAGGTGGCGGGCTGTAACCGTCAGTACCTTGGCACCACGCGCTATGTGTGGGTCTGCTCGCCGCGCTTTCGTGATCGTTTCTTCTCCAAGGGGGTGACGCAGGACAGCCTGCGGGCCGCACCGGCGATTATCTTCAACCGTGATGACCAGTTGCACTGGCGTTATCTGCGCGAGCATTACCAGTTGGGCAGTGGCGATATCTATTACCACACCATTCCCACCGTCGATGGTTATATCAGTGCCATTGAGAGGGATATGGGGATCGGCTTTATTGCCGAGGATATGGTGGCGGATGCGCTGGCCAGCGGCGAGATGATTAACCCTACGCCCGAACGCCATTTTGATGTCGACCTCTACTGGCACCACTGGCGGCTGAATACTCCGCTGGTCGCCCACCTGACGACCCTGCTGTTCCAGCAGGCGCGAGAATCCCTGATCTGGCAGCCTCCGGGTAGCTAAGCCTTGTAATCAAACCGCCCGCTGAGCCTGTGAACTCTTAAGTTAACGCCAGCGCTGCGGGCGGGTGACCTTAACGCTGTCCGGTAGCGGACAATCCAGCATCAGCGCCAGTACCCGGAGGTACTGTGCCTCTTCCTGCGTGATCTCATCATCGTGTCCGGCGCAGCGACAGGCAGCGCTAAAGAGGATTGCTTTCCACTTCGGCGCCAGTCGGCAGGTCATCACCAGTGCCGCTTCCCATCCCTGTTGGGATACCGGCGGTATCGCATCTTCCCGCGTTAACAGCTGCTGGCTATCACTCATGGCCTGTTGCCAGGCATCCTGCTGCTGCGCATTCGACATGCCGGACAGCTGACAAAGCCCGGCGAGGACGGTGGCAATGGCGTCGCGGGATTTCTGCCGACCCAGCGGGAATTGCTGACGCCGCTGATAGGCCACATCGTCCAGCCTGCGTAGGCGATCACGCAGTAACACACTCAACAGCATACTGGTCAGGCGGTCGCTACTGAGGCTTTCATCGCTGCTTTGGCGCAGGCTGAAATACAGCTCGCGACGCTCATTGCGTGGCAGTTGCAGCAAGGTAGGCAGTGCCAGCGACGTTGCTTCGTAGCGTTGTTGCGGGCTCAGTGCTTCGCCTGCGCCCTGGCGATGAATAATCTGCTGTAACAGCGACCCGACCTCATCAGCGTGATGCAGCCTCGGTAGCAGCCGCGCGACCGGATCACTGGCGCCGGTGGCAATATCACCCGTTGCCGGTGTGGCGACCGGGGTGTAGTCAATGTCACCCACAGAGGGAGATTTAGGGGCAGCGTTATCGCTTTGCACCGGTGCGTTTTCCCTTTCTTCCCGATCCATCAGCTCGGTGCCTGCGATGAGCGCTGCTGTGATCACCGCCTGAGGGGTATAGGGAATATCCGGCAGGTCTTCGCGGGGTTTATCCGGCGTTTCCAGGAGACTTTCCCGTACCACTGGTACGCTGGCTTCCTTGAGGTAGCTGCCATCCCAGCGTGGCCAGAGTCGGCGGATACGTTCCGGTAACGGCGGATGGGTGGAAAAGAGTTTCAGCAGGGAATGAAGATCCGCTTCGGCGATAAAAAGATGGGCAAATTCCAGCGCTTTGGGGTGCACCATATAGCCCTGCAGTTCATGGCCGCCAATCCGGCGCAGGGCATTGGCGAGGCCTTCGTGATTACGGGTAAATTGTACGGCGGAGGCATCGGCCAGATATTCGCGATGACGGCAAATTGCCGCGCGAATACCGCCTGCCAGTACATAGCTGAAGAAACCGGCAAGGCACAGACCGAGGCCCAGCAGCCAGGGTGAGCGTTTTCCCGGCAGGTCGCGGCGATCATTCGGCATATCGTGCAGGTGCACCACGTCGATCATGCGAATCCCGACCCGGAAGGGCAGCGTCAGGCCATAAAGCAGACTCACCATCCGCAGATAAATCCGGCTGTCACCGTTGATGATATGGCTGATCTCATGGCCGAACACACCTTCGAGCTCTTGCGGCTCAAAGTGATCCATGGCGCCCTGCGTCACGACAATGACTGCATCGCTGAGCTGACGGCCCGCGGCAAAGGCATTCAGGCTGTGTTCATGATCCAGCACGTAAACCGGCGGAACCGTGGCCCCGGCGCCAAGGGACACTTCCTCCACCAGCCGGATCAGGCGACGTTCGCGGGGCTCTTCGGTATCCGGCGAAATCAAGCGGGCATTCAGCTCACGGGCAATATCAAAGCCGCCGCGGCTGAGGCTGAGTGAGCGATAAATCGCGGAGCCCGCCATGGTGATGAACACAATGGCACTGATCCACAGCAGCGGCACTTGTTGCAGCCAGTGAGCAGGGCTCATTAGCTGATCAAGGGCAAGGTCGCGGCTTTCTGTCACGCCAAGGAAGATCGCGCAGAGCAGTGAGGTGAAAAGCACCAGCGCGATGGAGGCGAGTACCAGCAGGAGCGTTAGCAGCCAGGTGGCGCGCCGTGCTGCATCTTGTTGTCCCCAGAAATCCATGGGCGTGTGAAGGTCCTTGAAGCGGGCCGCCCGGCCTGTGGGTCATGACCCATTCAAGCCGGACGGGCGGTCGCGATAGTGGATGTAGATGTAGAAAAGATAAGAGCGTTGCTCTCTAGCTGAAGCTGACCTTCGGTGCCTTGTTCAGGTTTGGTGTGTCATCGAAATTCAGAAAGGGCAGATCCTTGCCGTGACCCAGCATGGGCGCCAGCGGCGCCTGGGGCAGCGTCTGGCGGAAGGTGTTATAGATCGTCACCGCATCGTTATAGAACTGGCGTGAACGTTCGACCTTGTTCTCAGTGTGGGTAAGTTCTTCGGCCAGTTGCTGCATGGACGTGTTGGCCTTGAGGTCCGGATAGGCTTCCAGCGTCACCTTGAAGCGCTCAAGGCTGGCGCCCAGCAGATTCTCCTGCTGGCTTAGCGCAGCCGCCGTGGCATCGGAGCGCGAGGCGGCCAGGCGTCCCAGCGCCTGAGAAGCACCATCGCGGGCGGCGATGACGTCGGTCAGGGTATCGCGCTCATGCTGCATGTAGCCTTTGGCGGTTTCCACCAGCGAGGGAATCAGGTCGTAGCGACGCTTGAGCTGCACTTCAATCTGAGCGAAGGCGTTATCAGCTCGCAGGCGGCGAGTGATCAGGCCGTTGTAGGTGACCACACCCCAGAGGAGTATCAGTACGGTCACCACCAGAGTGATCATCATGCTCTTATCCATCAGGCTTTTTCCTTATTTTGTGGCCTTTTGCTGAGTATACCCATCCGCGAGGGCCGGGCCAGCGATGTTTGCAGCGTGGCCAGATGACGCAGCTGAGCTCAATGAGCCCGAAAAGTGCAGGTTTTATATTTTTGCGCCGGCTTTGTTTACACTGGCGCGAGTTTTCACTGATGACGTTGCTTAGGAGAATACCGATGACCGCCCCCAAAGCCCCAGAACATCTGAGCCCTGCTGAACAAACCGAGCTGGAAGCGGCGGCATTTCGTCGTCTGCTGAGCCATCTGGATGCCAACAAGGACGTACAGAACATTGATCTGATGATTCTGGCGGACTTCTGCCGTAACTGCCTGAGCAAATGGCTGGTGGCCGCGGCGGGCGAGCGTTCGCTGGAGCTGTCTGACGATGCCGCGCGAGAGTGGGTGTATGGCATGACCTACGCTGAGTGGAAAGCCAACCATCAGGCGCCAGCTACGCCTGAGCAGCTGGCGGCACTGGAGGCTCGTCAGAAAGCCAAAGGCTAAAGCCTGTGCGCTGCTAGAGTGTTCCGCATGAGCGGGTATCAGGCCGCAATCACCTGATTTCGGCCCTGATGCTTGGCCTGATACAGCGCCTGGTCGGCCTGTTTGAGGGTGTTGGACAGCTCGGTGAGGTTGCCCTTTTGATGGGCCACGCCGAGCGAAATGGTGATGCTGATCTGATCTTCAGTCGGGTTGGCCTCAACACGACGGCGATAGTCATTCGCCAGCTCGGCGGCCGCTTCCAGAGAGGTATCCGGCAGCAGGATCATAAACTCTTCCCCGCCGCTTCGGCAGATAATCTGACCCGGTACGCCTTTGCCCTGCAGCTGTCTGGCCAGATGCACCAGTACATGGTCGCCGACGTCATGGCCGTAGGTGTCATTCACCTTCTTGAAGTGATCAATATCGGCAATGATAACGGACATGGACTGGCTCTCCGCCGCCTCCCGCGCCAATGCCTGCTCCATGCCTCGACGGTTCAGCAGCCCGGTGAGCGGGTCGGTCAGGCGTTCATGATCAAGGCGGTCCAGGGTGACATGCAGCGCACTTAAGCCCTTGAGCAGACCGTGACGCAGGGCGCGCGCCTCGGAGTAGGGCGTCGACAGGGTACGGGCATGTTCGAGTACATCGGTATCGCCCATATTGCTTGCGATATCCGCCAGCTGATTCAGCGGTCTGGCGATCAGCGAGGCCAGCCACCACACCACGGCCAGCACCAGCAACAGCCAGGGCAGAGCATGGCCGAGGGTGACCAGCATCAGTTCATTCAGCTCGGCAGTAATGCTCTGCATGGGCCGCTGGGTGACAATGCCCCAGCCGGTTTTTTCTACCGGTGCATAACCTGCCAGCATCTCGATACCACGGCTGTTGATCACCGACATGGCACCGGTGTTACCGGCCATCAGATCCTGAACCACCTTGTTTTGTGAGACATCTTCGCCGATACGGCGCAGATCCTGATGCAGCATCAGCTGGCCGTGGCGGTCCACCACATAAAGATAGCTGTCGTCCTGAAAGTCATGACTGCTCAGCAAGCGCAGCAACACGCTGTCCTTATTGAGGTAAATACTGCCAAACACGTGGCCGTTGGGCTCACCGTCTTTCATGAAGGGCATGCCAAAGAGCACCAGCGTGCGGCCGGTGGAGGCGTGATAAGGGTCGGAAATCAGCAGATTGCCAAACTCGGTGTAGTGAATAGCGTCGAGATTGACGGAGCGGCCTTCCAGCTGCAACGAGCCGGGAGAGGCAACAATGATGCGGTTTTCCGCATTGGTGATGGCCACCGAGTTGAAGTATTGCTCTTCACGCAGGCGCGCCAGCTCATGGGCCATAAAGCTGTAATCATCCTGATGATCCTGCAGACGGCTGACGGCCACTGACAGCTGACTGATCGCAGCTTCAAGAAACATGCCGGTGGTTTGGGCCACTTTACTGGAGTAGGCGCGGTTGGCTTCCAGCGTGGTGGTAATCAGTAGTTGGCGCTTCACCTGATAACTGGCGTAGAGGCCGATAAGCAGACTGACGAGCAGAGTGAAACCGGCCAGCAACAACACCAGTTGTTGCAGCGTTAAACGCTGAAAAAGAGGAATGGGGCGAGTGGTTTCGGGCACGCCGGTCTCCGGGAACACATCTGGCCGCTGCCGAAACAGCGGCCGGCTTTCGGGGTTTAGCCCTCCAGCTGCCAGCGCAGGGTTTCGCCTGCACGCAGGGGCACGATGGCGTCCTGACCGAAGGGAAATTCATTAGGCACTTCCCAGGGCTTTTTGACCAGAGTGATGGTGTCAGTATTGCGCGAAACGCCATAGAAATCGGCGCCAAAGTGACTGGAGAAGCCCTCAAGTTTGTCGAGTGCACCCAGATCCTCGAAGATTTCGGCATAGAGTTCGATGGCCGCATAAGCACTGTAGCAACCGGCGCAACCACAGGCTGATTCTTTCGCGCCTTTGGCATGAGGAGCGGAGTCCGTGCCGAGGAAGAATTTGGGGCTACCGCTGATCGCGGCTGCCTGCAGGGCTTCCTGATGCACATTGCGTTTCAGAATCGGCAGACAGAACAGGTGCGGGCGAATTCCGCCGACCAGCATGTGGTTACGGTTGTAAGCCAGGTGCTGCACGGTGATGGTCGCGCCGACATTATCGCCGTGGCTCTGGACGAACTCGGTCGCTTCACGGGTGGTGATGTGCTCAACCACCAGTTTCATGGACGGATGACGGCCCACCAGCGGCACCAGAATGTCGTCGAGAAACTGCTTTTCGCGGTCGAAGATATCGACGTGGTTGTGGGTCACTTCGCCGTGCACCAGCAGGGGCATATCGGCTTCGGCCAGCGCCGCACAGATATCATCCAGCTTGCCAAGATCAGTCACGCCGCTATCGGAGTTGGTGGTTGCCCCGGCAGGGTAGAGTTTTACCGCAGAGACTTTGCCGGTGGCCTTGGCTTCGCGGATCATTTCCGGTGTGGTGTTATCGGTAAGATACAGCACCATCAGTGGCTCAAACTGGCTGCCCGCAGGGCGATGCGCCAGGATGCGCTCACGATAGGCCAGCGCCTGCTCGGCGTTCATGACCGGTGGCTTGAGATTCGGCATGATGATGGCACGGCCCATCTGGCGGGCAGAAGCAGGCACCACGTGGGCGAGGACATCGCCATCACGCAGGTGAATGTGCCAGTCATCGGGGCGGGTCAGGGTCAGGCGATCGGTCATGGGTCACTTCCAGTCTGAGCAGTGCAGGGCGCGCGTTTCAACGAACGCAGCGTGCTGCGTATCGTGCGAAGGCATGGGGATATTCCGTGGGGCGACAGTGTACCACCGCCGGACAACGCTCTGTAGCCTCATGCTCCCTTGCAGCCTCGCCCACTTGCCCGCACATCTTCTGGCAACACTCATCGTTCGCAGCGGCCGTTTGACGGTGTGCTGACTCAAGGAGATTGCATGGCTTCCCCTGCTCTGTTTCGCCCGCTGGCACTGGACCAGCTGACCCTCACCAATCGCATCGTTATTGCGCCCATGTGCCAGTACAGTGCCGACAATGGTCTCGCCACCGACTGGCATGCCATGCACCTCGGACAACTGGCCCTGAGTGGTGCAGGCCTGCTGATTCTTGAAGCGACTGCGGTGAATCCGGCCGGGCGCATTACGCCGGACTGCCTGGGACTCTGGTCGCAGGAGCATGAAACACGCCTCGGCGAAATCCTGGCGCGTGTTCGCAAATACAGCGATATGCCGCTGGGCATTCAGCTGGCGCACGCCGGGCGCAAGGCATCCTGCGCCATTCCCTGGGAAGGCGGCAAACAACTCAGCAAGGAGAACGGTGGCTGGGATACGATCGCGCCCTCCGCGGTGGCCTTTGCCGAGGATGATCGGTTGCCCAAGGCCATGACTGATGAAGATATCGGTGCGCTGATCGCTGATTTCCGTGCTGCCGCCGAACGTGCAGTGCGTCTGGGGATTGAAGTGATCGAGCTGCACGCCGCCCACGGCTACCTGCTGCATGAATTCCTGTCACCCTTGTCTAACCAGCGCACCGACAATTACGGCGGCTCACTGGAGAACCGCATGCGTCTGTTGCTGCAGGTCTTTGATGCCGTGCGTGAAGTGGTGCCTGCCAGTCATCCGGTGGGTGTGCGTATTTCCGGTACCGACTTTGTCGACGGTGGCTGGGATGAGGAGCAGAGCATTGCGCTGGCCCAGGCGCTGGATGCCAAAGGCTGCAGTTATATTCACGTCTCCGGCGGCGGCCTCTCGACCCAGCAGCAGATTCCGGTCGGGCCGAACTATCAGGTGCCCTATGCGCGGGCGATTCGTGAAGAAGTAAAAATGCCGGTGATTGCTGTGGGCCTGATCACCGAACCCCAGCAGGCCGAGGCGATTATCGGCACGGGGGATGCGGATGCGGTGGCACTGGCTCGTGCCATGCTGTTTAACCCGCACTGGCCCTGGCAGGCCGCCGTCGCGCTGGGTGGACAGGTCAAGGCACCGCCCCAGTATTTACGCTCGGCGCCTCACGGCTTTAACGAGGTGCTAAACGGCTAATACGCTGCCTGTGCTGCAGTCGCTAACCCAGTAACAACAACGCCCCGACCTTCGCAGGTTCGGGGCGTTTTGCTTGCCGGGTGCTGCCATCGCTTGATGGCGAGGCTGATCAGCGGTGATGCCGTCAGCGAACTCAGGCTTTGTTCAGGGTCTGCACGCCTTCAGGGGTGCCCATCAGCACCACATCGGCACCGCGATGGCCGAAGATGCCATTGGTCACAACGCCTGTGATCATGTTCAGTTGCTGCTCGAAGGCTTTGGGATCTGTGATCGACAGGTTATAGACATCCAGAATCACGTTGCCGTTATCGGTGGTCACGCCTTCACGGTATTCAGGGTCTCCGCCCAGTTTCACCAGCTCACGGGCCACGTAAGAGCGCGCCATGGGAATCACTTCTACCGGCAGCGGGAAGTTGCCCAGCACGTCGACTTTCTTGCTGCTGTCAACGATACAGATGAATTCACCGGACAGGGCCGCGACGATCTTCTCGCGCGTCAGGGCTGCGCCACCGCCTTTGATGAGGTTGAAGTGCGGGTCAAACTCATCGGCACCATCGACATAGAAGGGCAGCCTGCTGACAGAATTGGCGTCATAGACGGGGATGCCATGCGCCTGCAAACGCTGAGCGGAGGCTTCAGAGCTGGCCACCGCGCCATCAAAACGCAGCTTGTGTTCGGCCAGGGCATCAATGAAAAAGTTGGCAGTGGAGCCGGTGCCAATGCCCAGAATCATATCGTCTTCCAGGTGCGGCAGAATGCGGTCGAGGGCGGCCTGAGCGACGGCCTTCTTCATCTCGTCTTGTGTCATGGTCGGGTTCTTTTCGGGTGCATGGGCAGGACAAGGCGACATTATAGTCGGGCTACCGCGGGGCGTCTGCATCTGGTTAAATATTGTCCCGGCCTGGCGCGGCCGGAATCGAGGCGGGGAGGGCACAGGTCTTCCTTGCCGTTAAGCCACTCTTAGAATCTCCTGATCTGACTGTCGCGGCGCTTCGGCGCTGTTCTCGCCTGTCCGCGCTGTGCGGCCAGCGGAAGATTCCTCAAGGAATGACCGAGCATCATGCCTCATCAATACATCAAGAAAATCCTGGCTTCCCGTGTCTACGAGGCGGCTGTGGAAACGCCGCTCGATGAAGCGACGAACCTCAGTGCCCGCCTGCAAAACCGGGTGCTCCTCAAGCGTGAAGACCTGCAACCGGTGTTCTCCTTCAAAATTCGCGGTGCCTACAACAAGCTGGCCCAGCTCAGTGATGATGAGCGTGCACGTGGGGTGATTTGTGCCTCCGCCGGTAATCATGCCCAGGGCCTGGCGATGGCTGCCAGCGTCATGGGCGTGAAGGCCGTGATCGTCATGCCGCGTCCAACCCCGGAGATCAAGGTCAACGCGGTCAAGGCGCGCGGTGGTCAGGTGGTGCTACACGGCGATACCTTCGACGAAGCACTGGCTTATGCCCTGCAACAGGTGGACGAGAAGGGTTATGTCTTCGTTCACCCTTACGATGACCCCTACACCATTGCGGGTCAGGGTACGATCGGGATGGAAATTCTGCGCCAGGAATCCGGCCCGATTCATTCGATTTTTATCCCCGTCGGCGGAGGTGGCCTGGCGGCGGGGATTGCAGTCTACATTAAGTACCTTTACCCCGACGTCCGCGTGATCGCGGTCGAGTCAGAAGAGTCGGCCTGCCTGAAAGCCGCGATGGATGCCGGTGAGCGGGTCAAGCTGCCGCAGGTCGGCATCTTTGCCGATGGCATCGCGGTTGCGCAGATCGGCGAGCATACCTTTGATCTGTGCCGCAAATACGTGGATGAAGTGATCACCGTGTCGACCGATGAAATCTGTGCGGCGATCAAGGATGTCTTTACCGACACCCGTTCTATCCCTGAACCTGCCGGTGCGGCCAGCATCGCCGGGATGAAGAAGTACGTTGAGCGTGAAAATATCGAAGGCGAAACCCTGATCGGTATCGTGTCCGGCGCCAACATGAACTTCTCCCGCCTGCGTTACGTGGCCGAGCGGACGGATCTGGGTGAGAAAACCGAGGCATTACTGGCGGTGAAACTGCCTGAGCGTCCCGGCAGTTTCCGTGAGTTCTGCCTGACACTGGGCAAGCGTGCGGTCACCGAGTTCAACTACCGCTATGCCGACTCCAACACTGCCCATGTATTTGCCGGTATCAGCCTTGGCAAGCACGGCGAAGGCAAGGAGGAGCTGCTGCAAAACCTGCGCGAGAAGGATTTTGAAGTGGTTGATCTCTCCGATGACGAGATGGCCAAGCTGCATATTCGCTACATGATCGGTGGTCAGGCCAGTGGTGTGACCAACGAGGAGCTGTTCCGCTTCGAGTTCCCGGAAAAACCCGGTGCGCTGCTGCGTTTCCTCAATCAGTTTGGCGATCGCTTCAACGTCTCGATGTTCCATTACCGGAATCACGGTGCGGCAGAGGCGCGTATTCTGGTCGGTCTGCAGATTGATCCTGAGCAGCGTGATGAAGCACGCAAAGCGATGGATGAGCTGGGCTATCCCTACTGGGAAGAAAGCGACAATCAGGCGTACAAGCTCTTCCTGCGTTAACAGGCTCTTCCTTCGTTACGAAGACGCTGGTTATCGTTGTTATTGAAAGGCCTCGAAAGAGGCCTTTTTTTATGTCTATCGGTGGTGAACCGGGCAATCGTCTCTGGTGGCACTTGTGTTGCCCAGCGCAGCGCCCATATACCTTTTCTTTCCCAGCCTTGAGCGCAGGAGGTTCGAGTGAACCGACTTTTTATCATGGTGCTGCTGTTAGTTGGGCTGCATCTCTATCTGGTGTTACGCCTAAGTGTCGCCTTGCCGGGCAATGGCCTGTGGCTGACCGTGCTGATCCTCTGGGCGGTGTTGTCACTGGTGTTGCAACCCTTGGCGATTATGCCGCGTCGGCAAATGCCCAAAGGGCTCAAAGACCCACTGCGCGAGAAACTCGTCATCGCCGGTTACGGTTTGATGGGCTTTTTCTCCTCCCTGCTGGTGGTGACGCTGCTGCGTGATATCGGCATGGGCATCGTCAGCCTTTTCACGGCGATTCCACCGGTGAGCTGGGAAGCCAGTGCCTGGCTGGTGTTGGCGGCCGCAGCACTCATGACTCTGATGGGTTATGCCAACGCGCGCCGAACAGCGCGGGTGAAGGAAGTCTCGGTGCCGATCCACAATCTGCCGGCGGCCTGGCGGGGTTTTAAAATTGTGCAGCTGACCGATATCCATGTCGGGCCGACCATCAAGCGGGGCTATCTGGAAGCCATCATCCACCGTGCCAATGCGCTGGATGCAGATATGGTGGCGGTCACCGGGGATGTGGTGGATGGCAGTGTGGATGCGCTTTCCCACCACACCGCACCGCTGGCGAGTTTACGTTCCCGTTATGGCACCTACTTTGTGACCGGCAACCATGAGTACTACTCCGGCGCGGAAGCCTGGACGGCGGAGTTCGCCCGGCTGGGCATGAAGGTGCTGATGAACAGCCATGAGCTGCTGGAGAAAGAGGGCGATATTCTGGCCGTTGCCGGCGTCACGGATTACGGCGCAGGGCACTTCACCCCGCATCTGGCGAGTGATCCGCACCTTGCGGCTGAAGGTATTCCTGCTTCAGCGGTCAAAATCCTGCTGGCGCACCAGCCTCGCTCAGCGACGGCGGCCGAAGCAGCGGGCTTCCATCTGCAGCTTTCCGGGCACACCCACGGTGGTCAGTTCTGGCCGTGGAAATACTTCGTGCCGATGCAGCAGCCGTTTGTGGCCGGACTGGACCGGCTGGCAAAACTCTGGATTTACACCAGCCGCGGCACCGGCTACTGGGGGCCGCCCAAGCGTTTAGGCGCACCCTCAGAAATTACCCTGTTAACCCTAGTGTCGGACTAACTCCGTATCATCCGACAGAGATTAAAAAACGCCCCTCGGGGCGTTTTTTTTCAACAGGGCTAAGTGCCGGACAGGGACTCAGTACTCGACAAGACCGCTCAGCATGGTCAGGACATCGCCCATGTTGTCGAGCTGGCGGCGCTGCATGACCAGCGCTTCACCCAGTACCAGTGCCTGTCCGGCAGCTTGCAGCTGGCGGGTGTGATCACTGATCACATCCAGATCCTTCACATGGGCCAGGCCCACGGTGCGGCGAATCATTTCTGCTCCCGCGTACCCCAGAGTGTCGTGCCAGATCCGCTGCATCAGGCGTGACTGCCAGTGCAGGTTATTCAGGCTCGGATCATTGGTGTTTTCCGCCAGATAGCCGGTAAAGCGGTCGGCAAAGGTATTCCAGAAGCTGTCGATACCTTCCAGAATCCAGCGACGGTAGTTGTTGCGGGCATCCTCATCGTCCATCAGGCCCCACTGGGCACAGAAGTTCAGCAGCAGGTTGCCGATGTAGGAGCCAATATCGAAGCCTGCGGGGCCGTAATAGGCAAACTCGGCATCAATCACCTTGGTGCTGCCTTCACGAACGAAGATGGAGCCTGCGTGAACATCGCCATGCAGCAGCGACTGGGTTTTGGTCAGGAAGCGGTATTTGAGATCGGCGATCTCGGCTTTCAGGGCCGTATGGCTCCACAGTTTGGAGGCGCGCTCATTAAAACCGGGATAGTAGTTATTGCGCTCATGGTCGCAATAGGGGTCAAGGAAGAAGAGATCTTCGGTGATCTTGCAAAGATCCGGGTTGATAAACTGGGCAACGCGCTGTTTTTTCTCGGCAGGGTCAAGGTACAGGTCCGAGGTGAAAAACAGGGTGTCGGCAAGGAAGACCGCCATGTCATGCATCAGCGTCGGGAAGCGTTTCCCTTCCACCATCGCCTGGCGCAGGATCTGGTGATCCGACAGATCTTCCATGATGGTGACGGCCAGTTCGGCATCGTAATGATAAATCTCAGGCACCAGCGCCGGGCACAGCTGACTCTCGATCAGCATGGCCTCGGCCTCAATGCGGGCGCGATCGACGCTCAGGGGCCAGGATTCGCCGACGCAGCGAGCGTAGGGCAGCGCCTGCTTCAGAATCAGGCTGGCGCCGTCGGGATGGCTGATGCGAAACACCAGATTGAGGTTGCCATCGCCAAATTCTTCACTGGTCAGTGCGGTGCTATCGAGACCGGCGAAGCGGTCGGTATGTTCCAGGGCATAGGCCAGGGCATCGGCCGTTTGGAAGGTCTTATAGCGGGTCATGGAGGAGCCTCTGGTAAGCCTTGCATTGTCGTTATCAGAAAAGGGGAGATAGCTTACCCCCGTTGGCTTTCAGGGTGAAGTCGCGGGGCGGTGTAAAGAGGCTGTGAGGCGGCAAATCAATCTGCTATGGTGATCGACCCGCAGCGAAAAAAGTGCGGAAAACGCGAGTCTGCGGGTCAGATAATAAACGGGGAAGACCCACGACCTGATCGGCTTGCCGAGGGTCGCTGAGGAGGAAACACTGATGAAGAACCTGCTGGCCACCGCCATCAAATACGAGCAGGGACGCCTGTGGATACTTGACCAGCACGCCCTGCCACACGAAGAAAACTGGCTTGCGTGTGACAGTGTTGACGACATGATCGCCATGATCAAAGCGCTGAAAATTCGCGGCGCACCACTCATTGGCGTCGGTGCTGCCCTGCTGCTGGCTCATCTGGCCGAACAGGGTGCAGACCGTGAACAGCTGGAAAACTCCGCCCTTGCCCTGCGTGAAGCCCGTCCTACCGCGGTTAACCTGATGCACTGCATGGACCGCATGCTGGCCTCCCTGCGACAGAACGACCGTGTCGCCTTTGTGCGCACCGCCGAAGCCCTGTTTGAAGAAGATATAGCCCTCTGTGACCGCATTGCGGCCAACGGCGCTGAGCTGTTTTCGGCCAACGTCCGCTTGCTGACTCATTGCAATACCGGCCGTCTGGCGACGGCGGGTAAAGGTACTGCGCTGGGCGTGGTCTATGCCCTGCAGGAAGCAGGCAAAACCCCTTTTGTCTGGGTGGACGAAACCCGTCCGCTGCTGCAAGGCGGCCGTCTGACGACCTGGGAACTGGATAAGTACGGCATCAGCCACCGCCTGCAATGTGACAACATGGCGGGCATTCTGCTGCGCGACGGACAGGTGGATGCCGTCGTCGTTGGCGCTGACCGTATTGCCCGTAACGGTGACTTTGCCAACAAGGTTGGCACCTACTCACTGGCGGTGCTGGCCAGGCATCACAACGTGCCTTTTTATGTGGTGGCGCCTTATACCACCGTTGATCTTGATTGTGCTGATGGCTCGGCCATTCCGATTGAGCAACGCGCAGCGGAGGAAGTTGTTGGGGTCAGCGGCAGCTTTGGTGAAGCGCGTTGGGCACCTAATGATGTTGAAGTCTTTAACCCCGCCTTTGATGTGACCCCGGCTGAGCTGGTCTCTGGCTGGATTATGGATACCGGCGTCTACTCAGCCAGCGATATCGCTGCCGATGCCCTGGCAGCACCTCGAAGCTAGGGCATTTCAGCACACGCCATAGCGTTTCTATTCTGCGGCGAAGTCTTGGGAAAGCAGTCATGCGACCCGAGCTTCGCCGCATTTTGTTCCAGCTCGTAGCATCCTGAAATCCCCTGCCGCTGGTTCCGACACCGGCCACCTGCCTATAGTGACTCAGCTGTTCTTCCGATAGTACAGGCCGATGGCCTGTCTCTCCCCAGTGTCGGAAGACAGCATCCAATGCGCTCTTTCCCGGTTCATCGCCTGGCGATGATGAGGCTGTGGTAGGCAAGGAAAGGGTGCAAAACGAGTGCAGATCCAACCCTACCGGTGGGTGTGCTGATCGTCTGGAAACTCATGCGTCGATTGATTCTCTATCCTCTTGCCGTGGTCGTGCTCCTGCTGCTTGGGCCACTGTATTTATTGCTGAGCGGTCAGATTGACCTGCATCACTCATGGCAGAACAGCGACCGCAGTTCTGCCCAGCTGGCGCCTGACCCGGCGACCACGCCTGAAGCTGTCGTGCAGGTGTATGGCGCCCGGGCCTACAACTGGCGAGGTGCCTTTGCTGTTCACACCTGGATTGCGACCAAGGATGTGGATGCCCGCGATTATGTGGTGCATCAGGTACTGGGCTGGCGTCAGCCGCACATGCGTATTGGCACGGCGCAGCCAGACCGAGCCTGGTTCGGGTCAAAGCCTGTGCTGCTCGGTGAATTGCGTGGCCCCAAGGCTGCAGAAGCCATTGCGCATATTTTCGAGGCGGAGCGCCGCTATCCCTATAATGATGTGTATCGTGCCTGGCCGGGGCCGAACAGTAATACCTTTGTGGCCTGGGTCGTGCGGGAAGTCCCGGAGCTTACGGTGGCGCTGCCGGGTAACGCCCTGGGCAAGGATTATCTTGGTGAAAGCCGCTTTGTTGCACCGGCGCCCAGCGATACCGGTTATCAGGTGTCTCTCTGGGGCGTCCTGGGTGGCACCTTGGCCGCACATGAAGGGGTGGAGTTGAATCTTCTGGGCATGGTGCTGGGCTATAACTGGTACGACCATTACCTCAAACTGCCGGGTGTCGGTGATATTGGCCGTCGTAGCGACGCGCCCTGAGTCAGATCGCCAGACAAGAAAAAAGCCGCTCTTGAAAGCGGCTTTTTATATTCCATCGGCTGATCGATGCGATCAGGCCAGCAGCGGATACTGGCTGGCGATATCGGAGCCGGTGAAATGCGCTACCCAGCCTTCGGTGTTATTAAACAGGCGAATGGCGGTAAAGGTGGGCTCACTGCCCATATCAAACCAGTGTGGCGTGTTTTCAGGGACGCTGATCAGGTCATTCCTGCAGCACAGTACCTGATAAATTTTGTCGTCGATGTGCAGGCAGAAGAGCCCCTGACCATCAACAAAGAAGCGCACTTCATCTTCCGTGTGGCGATGCTCACTCAGAAACTTCTGACGAAAAGCGACCTTGTCCGGATGCCCGGCGTGCATGCTGACAACATCCACTGTGATGTAGCCATTCTCGCGCTTGAGGCGATCAATATCCGCCGCATAGGCTGCCAGAATAGCGTCCTGCTCCATACCGGGAGTGATGGGCGTATTGGCTTCCCAGCGCTCGAAACGAACACCGGCTTCTTTGAGCAGGCGGGTGATTTCCTCACCGTTGTCAGTGCTCAGCAGCGGCTTGTCGGTCTGGGTGTCGGCGTAAATCGTCAGCGAGCTCATCAGTTTCTCCTCATCAAAGCGGTGTCCGGCACTACCTGCTCGTTAGTCGCAGGCAATCTCGGCAAAAGTGGTGGCAACCGGGTGGCGGCTGCTGGGTGCAGCACCGTCGCGGCGCAGTTCACAGGTCTTCATGCCTGCTCGCAGGGCAGCATCCAGCTCTTCAGCGATATCCGATAAAAACAGTACGTGTTCGGCGGGCAGGTCAATGGCCTGCAAAATAGCTTTATAGGCGGCCGCTTCGCGTTTGGCACCGGTACGGGTATCAAAGTAACCGCTGAACAGCGGTGTCATATCGCCAAAATCGCTGTAACCAAAGAGCAGCTTCTGGGCAGGAACGGAGCCTGAGCTAAACACATAAAGCTCAATGCCATCGGCCTGCCAGGCCTGTAAATACTGGTGGGCGTCGGTATAAACATGGCCGGTAAAGTCGCCGTTTTCGTAGCCGGCTTTCCAGATCATACCCTGCAGCGTCTTAAGCGGGGTGGCCTTGCGGTCATCCTCGATCCAGCGCAGCAAGACCTCAATCAGTGCCTCGGTTTCTGCATCGACCCAACCAATTTCCCCGGCGACCTGCAGCAGGGCCTCTTTTACTTCCGGCTCGTGTTGATGGGCACGAACGAAGTCTGGCAGGTGTTTTGCTGCATAAGGGAAAAGGACATTCTTGACGAAGGCGATATCGCTGGTGGTGCCTTCAATATCGGTGACGATGGCGGCAATGCCGACCTGGGTAGTGGCATCAGTCATTAACGGGCTCCCAAACGGCGCATTTCGAGTTCGCAGGCGAAGAGAAACTCCAGCCCTTCCAGATGGCGGGTGGCTTCCTGACTATCGCGACCCCAGGCGTACAAGCCATGACCGCGAACCAGCAAGCCCCAGGACAGCGGCTGGGTGTGCCAGCGCTGCTCGATAGTGTTGGCCAGAGCCGTCATATCCTGGGTGTTATCGACGATGGCCAGACGAATGCTTTCTTCGTGGGTCTGGTTGCCCGAAAGGCTCTTTTGCATCTCGAAGCCTTCCAGCGACAGCCAGTCATCGGCGGTCAGACGAGACAGCACTGTCGAAGGCACCGAGTGGGTATGCAGCACGGCTCCAATGGTGTCATCCAGACGGTAAAGCGCAGTATGCACCAGGGTTTCGGCACTGGGCTTGCCCTCTGTCAGCGGAGTGCCGAACAGATCCACCTGCATAAAGTCCTGCTCGGTCAGGTGACCCTTATGGCGGCCTGACTGAGTGACCAGCGCGCGGTCATCGCCAAGGCGAATAGAGAAGTTGCCGCCGGTCGCAGGGCACCAGCCTTGCTGATTGATCCAGCGCCCCGCCTCAATGAGCGCTTGAGCAGCCGTTGAAGGTGTCATCGTCGTATCTCTGGTTGTGGGCGCCAGCAGGGCGCAGCAACGGAAAAGGCCCAATAGTTTAAGGGATCGACGAGATTGAGTGAACAAAGTCGGGGTTTTTGGCCACTAAAAAGCCAACGACCAGTAAAAGCACGGAAAACGTGGCTCTTCGCCGCGAGTGAGTGCTATAGCGCCCAGTGTTAGTGTAATTGCTTGGCGCGATTAGCACGTTTTACGTCGATGTTTGATGGAAAAGTGAGCAACATGCCTATATTATGTGCCGCCATTCTTCGAAAGGATGGCGACAGGAAAAGACGTATAGGGAGATCACGTCCTTGAGACGCGCATTGCAATGCCTGCTGCTTGGCTGTCTTGTCTTCTTTATGAGTGACGAGGCGCTGGCGGCCGATACGCTGATTATTGCGACCGAAGGTCAGGACCCGCCGTTCAACTTCTTTAATGAACGCGGAGAGCTGACCGGGTTTGACGTGGAAATCGCGCGCGCCCTCTGCGAAGAAATGCAGACGCCCTGTGAGTTTGTCACCAAAGCCTGGGATGACCTGTTGCCAGCATTGGAAAAAGGTGAGGCGGATCTGGTGATGGCCAGCATGGCCAAGACCCGTGACCGCGAGCGTCATGCCCTGTTTTCCCAGAGTTACTACCGTTCCTATTCTGCCTTTATTGGCGACCCTGCCCGTTTCTCCAATACCAAAACTGATGAGCTGAAGAACCTGCGTATTGCGACGGCCAGCAACTCGATTCAGCAGCAATACATCAAACGTCATTATCCTGAAGCCACGCTGCTGGCGGTGGCGTCTCCGATGGAAGCCTACAGCGCCCTGCGTGAAAATCGTGCCGATGTGGTGATGGGGGATGCCATGAGTCTGCTACGCTTTCTCACATCACCACAGGGACAGGGTTATGACTTTATGGCGGAGCCATCGGACGCTCAGGCGCTCAAAGCCACGGCGCATATTGCCGTTAGCAAGTTGCACCCTGAACTGCTGGATAAACTGAACAATGCGATCGAATCCATTCGCCTCAATGGTGAATACGATCGTGTTTCCCGTCGCTACTTTCCATTCAGTGCCTTCTGATGACGACGCCGAGCAAGCCCCGTTTTTACCAGCGCTGGTGGCTCTCAGTGGTTGAGCTGCATCCACGCCTGTCCCTGGTATCCGGCTGGCTGCTGCTGGTGATTCTGCTGCTGCTCGGTGGGATGTCCTGGTATGCGCTGGGGCTGCTCAGTGATATCGAGCGCAAGTCGCTGGAAACCCGCACCGAGCATTTGCCGGGGATTGTCAAAAATCAGCAGGTGGCGCTGCGCCTTGAGCAACTGGGCACCTTTATCAGTCAGGTGTACTGGGCGAGGGATGCGTACCGTGAACGCGAGATCCGTCTGGATGCCCAGGTGCTGGTCACCGGGCTCGGCATGGATGTCGGGCCGCCCCTGTCGGGCGGCACGCAGGAAATTCTGAATGATATTCGCCAGCTCATCTCTATTCGTGAGGAACAGCGTAATCTGACCCGTGAACTGGCGCCGCTGGTGGATAGCCTGACAGGTTTGCGTGTTCTGATTACCCGTTTTCTTCCCGTGGAACAGCAGGCTGATGCCCTGATGATGCTCGGTGATTATCAGGCCAGCCTGCATGCACTTTTTGATGGTGCCGTATCACTCAGCCAGCTGCAGCTTCGCACCGAACTCTTCAGCAATCGCATTGCCGGGATGACGTTCTCCAGCGACCAGAAAACGGCTTTCCTTCGTAAGCTCAACTCTATTGGCCGTACCATCAAAAATCAGCAAACACTGGAGCGTGTCAGCCAGCAGCTGCGTGACGAAGCTCTCGATAAGCAGCGCAGCCTCTCTAATCTGCTGTCCACCGATGCGGCCTACCGCGCACAAAAAGTGGCTGAGGAAGTGCAGCGGGATGCAGACAAACTGAAAAACACCAGCCTGATTCTGGTGACAGTGATGCTGTGTGGACTGATCTTCCTCTACTTTATGGGACGCGGATTGATTCTTCGTCCGCTGCAAATGGCGATTACCGGCCTCTCCTCAATGCACTTCACCCATGAGAAAGCGGTGAAGTTACCCCGTGTGTTGTTCCGCGAGCTGGATGCGATCTGCCGTCTGGTGGAGCAGTATGCTGATATGACCCAGGCGCTGCAGCGTGCCAATGGCGAGCTTCGTACCCTGTCTCAGCGCGATGGCCTGACGGGTGTGGCGAACCGGCGTTTCTTTGATCACACCCTTGAGGCCACGCTGGCACGCACCGCCGGTAAGGGTCCGGGGCTCGCTTTGGCGATGATCGATCTGGATCACTTCAAACGCCTGAATGACCGTTATGGCCATGATGTGGGTGATGACTGTCTGCGAGCAGTGGGCGCTCTGCTCAAGCAACGTGCGGGTCGTGCCGGCGGGCTGGCGGCGCGCTTTGGCGGTGAAGAGTTTGCTCTGATCCTGCCGGGGATGTCGGTGGTGCAGGCGCGGGAGCTGATTGAAGTCATCCGTGAGGATATCGCTGCCATCAACTCTTTGCGCGATGCCGAGGGTAATCAGATCTCCATGACCGCCAGTATTGGCTGGGTTCATGTGCATAACGGTGTCGGCGTCGGTAACGAAGAAGTGATTCGTCAGGCGGATCGGGGGCTGTATCAGGCCAAGGCCGAAGGGCGTAATCGGGTTATCCACACTTCCCAGGGGGAAGTCTCCTCGGTATAACCTTGTGATGCCCTTTTCACGAGGTTCTCTCCATGAAAATCATGCTTGTGACTGGCGCTGGCCGTGGTATCGGTGCGGCGACTGCGCGTCTTGCTGCCCGTCAGGGCTATGGCGTCATCATCAATTATCGGGTCAACCATGCCGCTGCCGAAGCGCTCTGTCAGGAGATTCGCCATGGCGGTGGCGAGGCGTGGGTGTGTCAGGCGGATGTGGGTCTGGAAAACGAGGTGGAAAACCTCTTTGCCGAAGTCGACCGTCGCGGCACCCTGACAGTACTGGTCAATAATGCCGGACGCCTCGGCATGCAGTGTCGCCTGGATGAAATCACCCTTGAGCGCTGGCAGATGGTGCTCAACACCAACGCGACCTCGACCTTCCTGTGTTGTCGTGAAGCAGTGCAGCGAATGGCTTACCGTCATGGTGGGCAGGGCGGCACCATTGTGAATGTCAGCTCGGGGGCGGCGAAAAGTGGTGCGCCTAATGAGTATGTGGATTACGCCGCGGCCAAAGGCGCGGTGGAGAGTCTGACCCTGGGGCTGGCGCGGGAAGTTGCTCATGAAGGCATTCGGGTTAATGGCGTGCGTCCCGGCTTTATTCTGACCGACATTCATGCCGAAGGTGGCGAACCGGACCGGGTGCAGCGATTGGCACCGTCCATTCCGATGCAGCGTGGTGGCACCGCCCATGAAGTGGCAGAGGCCATTCTCTGGCTGGCCTCGGATAAGTCCAGTTACACCACCGGCAGTTTTATCGATGTGCTGGGCGGACGCTGACACTGAAGCCGGATCAGGCCGGTACAGGTAAAACACAGGCAAAAAAATGCCCAGCTCCGACAGGTAGGAGCTGGGCTTTCAATAAATATGCCTCGCGAACGATTACAAGGCATATCCGCTTATGAAACCAGCGAGATCAGGGGTCATCGCCATCCCCATTGATAGCCGAAGCTATCGAATTCAGCGGCGAATCGGGCGAGGATTCACCATGTTCTCAGGGCGCAGAATCTCAGCCAGCAGGCCTTCATCCAGTAGCCCCTCTTCACGTACCAGCTCCAGAACACCGCGACCAGATATCAGGGCTTCCTTGGCGATACGGGTCGAGTTTTCGTAACCGATATAAGGGTTCAGCGCGGTGATCAGGCCGATGGAGTTATCCACCATGGCTTTACAGTGCTCGCGGTTGGCAGTGATGCCCTCCACGCAGCGCTCGCGCAGCATATCCATGGCACGACGCAGCAAGCGCATGGAATCCAGAATCTTGTAGGTAATCAGCGGCTCCATCACGTTCAGCTGCAGCTGACCGGCTTCGGCCGCCATGGTGATGGCCAGATCGTTACCGATGACCTGGTAGGCCACCTGGTTCACCGCCTCAGGAATCACCGGGTTCACCTTGCCGGGCATAATGGAAGAACCAGGCTGCTGGGCAGGCAGGTTGATCTCGTTCAGGCCGGTACGCGGACCACTGGACAGCAGGCGCAGGTCATTACAGATCTTCGACAGTTTCACCGCCAGACGCTTGGTCATACCGGAGAACAGAACGAATGCACCCATGTCGGAGGTCGCTTCGATCAGGTCTGTCGCCAGGGTCATGGGATGACCGCAGACTTTGGACAGGTGATCCACCGCCAGCTCGGCATAACCGGGTTCAGCGTTGATGCCAGTGCCAATGGCCGTACCACCAAGGTTAACTTCGCGCAGCAAGCTAAAGAGGCCGCCGATACGGTCGATGTCCTCAGCCAGGGTGCTGGCGAAGGCTTTGAATTCCTGACCCAGTGTCATGGGGACAGCATCCTGTAACTGGGTGCGGCCCATCTTGATGACATCGCTGAACTCTTCGCTTTTGTGGGCAAAGGCATCTTTCAGCAGTGCCAGACTGTCTACCAGCTCAGAGTGAGTCAGCTGCAGGCCCACGCGAATCGCAGTGGGGTAGGCATCATTGGTAGACTGGGACATGTTGACGTCATTGTTAGGGTGCAGATACTGGTATGCACCTTTGGCATGACCCATGGCTTCCAGCGCCACGTTGGCAATGACTTCGTTGGCGTTCATGTTGGTGGAGGTGCCAGCACCACCCTGAATCATGTCGACGACGAACTGATCATGGAATTCGCCATCAATGATGCGGTCACAGGCCAGCATGATGGCGCTGCTTTTCTCCAGGCTGATCTGGCCCTGATCCCGGTTCGCTGCGGCGGCTGCCTTCTTGACCATGGCAAGACCAATCACCAGCTTGGGAAAGTGGCTGAGAGGTACGCCGGTCAGGCGGAAGTTTTCCAGCGCACGCTGGGTTTGAATGCCGTAATAGGCATCAGCAGGGACGGCCATAGGGCCAAGCAGGTCTTTTTCGAGACGGTGGGGAGCGGCCAGAATATCGGACTGGAGAATGGCGCTGGGAGTCATGATGGCGTTCATCGCACTTTGCGCAGCAACTGCTGCTGAATGGCGCCTATTGTGAGTGGCGGCCGAAAGTTTGACCAATGCTATTACTCACTGCTGTATGCAATATGCGCATAATCTAATATATGAAGATGTAAACCGATCCCGGAGGCGATATGGATCTCGAAACCAAGTGGCTGGAAGACCTCCTGATGCTGGCGGAAACCCACAGTTTCTCCCAGGCGGCAGAGCGTCGTTTCGTCACTCAGCCTGCGTTTAGCCGCCGTATCCGGGCGCTGGAACAGGCCGTCGGGGTACAGCTGGTTAACCGCTCAACCACGCCGGTAGAGCTGACCGCAGAAGGTCAGCTTTTTGTGGCAACGGCGCGCAATGTGCTGACCCAGCTGCGCGATACCGTCGGCAAGGTGCGTGGTTTACAGCCCGGAGAGGCGCAGGTGCTGGAAGTCGCCGCCGCTCACTCGCTGGCCTTTACCTTCTTTCCCGATTGGGTCAGCGATTTCAGCGATGTGATGCAGGAGCTGTCCATGCGTCTGGTGGCGATGAATGTGGAAGACGCCATTCATGCCCTGCGCGAAGGTGAGTGTGATGTGATGCTGGTCTATTACGACCCTTACGCCACCTTGCAGCTGGATAACGCGACCTTTCCTTCGCTGCATTTGGCCGATACACGCATGCTGCCCGTATGTGCGCCTCAGGCAGATGGTCAACCGCGTTTCTCGCTGGATTCTCCGCCGCAGGACGATATTCCGCTGCTGTCCTATACCCGCGGTGCTTTTCTGGGCCGCACGGTACGGATGATGATGAAGCATCATCCTCTCAGTCTGCGGCTTCGCACCGTGTATGAAACGGCGATGGCAGAAGGTTTGAAAGGCATGGCGCTGAAAGGGCAGGGTGTGGCCTGGATTCCGGAGCTGTGTATTGAGCGTGAACTGGCTGAAGGCAAGCTGGTGGTATGCGGGGGAGAGCAATGGCAGGCGCCGCTGGAAATTCGGCTTTATCGCTGTGCGTTGGTGGATAAACCCAGTGTGTCGAGAGTGTGGCGCCAGTTAGTAAAGCGTGGTGCAGCGTTATAACACCGCACCACGCTACTCTTATAGCGGTACTGGATTAGCGGTACTGGATCCCGTAGGTCACATTATTAAGCTGTGCTTCAGCCTGCGCGATTTGCTCCCTGTCACCGCTGCCAATGGCATCATTAAAAGCCTGGTTGGCACGGTCAAGCGCGTTTTGCTGCATTTGTTGGTGACGCTGCTCCTCGGGTGTTTGTCGACGCTCGTTTCGGAAGTTGGAGCTGCTGGCGTAAGGAATATCTTCATCCTCGTCTTCCTCATCCGCCTCGTTGATATAGAACTGGCGTACCGCTTCCAGCGTACTGGCATTGCTCGCCACCGACTGGCGTTGTGAGCGTCGAGCGGCCAGCTCGGCATCGGTCGGTGGTGCGGATTGTACGTTGCGGTTCTTGATGCGTGGGGCATAGAAGTCGTCGATGTAGTTATCCACATCCTGCTGGGTGATCGGCTCGCCGCCCAGGGTTTGCTCCTTCATCAGGCGGTAAGCAATGTAGTTGGTGACGGATGCGACCGGCACCTGCATACGTGAGCCAGGCACCTTGGCTTTGTCATGGTGAGTATCGACCAGATGCTGGAGGGAGTGCTTGAACAGATCCTGCATACGGTTTTGCTGGCCTTCATCAAGAATCGCACCTTCGCCCCCTTTGATGGGCAGGCAGTAAAGCCCCGCCCAGCCATGGTAGGCCTCAATGGCTTTTTCCCACTTCGACTGTCTTTCGCTACCGTCAAAAATGGCCAGCTCAACACGGTCTTCCACGCCGCCATCCAGCTCACCCAGACTGTCGCCTTCAGGTGCGCCCTGCGCTTTCTTGAGGGCGTTAACGCCCAGCATGATGGTGACATTGGCGAAGTTGATCAGGGTTTCCAGCGCCGTGGCTTCCAGATGATCACGGCTTGGATCGGTCAGGCGCTTGATACCGTCCATATCGTCCAGATCGGCTTCATCGAGGAACAGAATGGGGTTGGTGCAACCGGCGCGAATCAGCTTGAGGCCAATCTTGCCCATCGCATCGGTATCAGCGGTGACATACTCTTCTTGCTCCAGCGCTGACCATTCCTTGGCCATCATGGAGTTCACGCCACCGGCCTGTTTGTCCGGCATGATCAGACCAGCCACCGGCAGCTTCAATAGCCTGGGCAGCACGGTCTCAACAAAATGAGTCTTACCCGTACCGGGCAGACCCGCCATCAACATCATCTGCTTGAGAACCTTCGGCACCTTGTTCCACTGGTGCCAGTTATCCTCAAGGTCCAGCTTGGCGACATCAAAGTCGGCAGGCGCGCGCAGGTGATCCGGAATTTCATGTTCAAGTGAGCGGACACCGACGCCGAGGGCAAAGCCACTGAGTTTGTCTTTCAGGGGCATCTTGTAGAGGCGCATGCTTTGTTCCATGTCGCGCATCAGATTCTCACGGCCCTGAGGGGTTTTCAGTGGCTCGACTTCTTTGGTTTTGAGCGGGCGGCCGAGCATGAAGTCCTTGCGCCAGTGCATCATGCCGCGAATCAGCGCGAACTTGACCTTGTCACCACGACGGGCGGCCGCAAAGGCCTGCTGCAGGGCCAGATCGATCTTGTCGCAGGCATCCTGAATATCCCGAGGCATGGTTTTAAGAATCTCAGCACTCTCCGCCTTGCGGCGCAGGTGGGTTTTCTCCAGTGCTTCGGCATAAGACAGTTTGGACTCGGAGGTCATGGCCTCTCGCAGGCCGTTCACCAGTTCCTTACTTTCCTGATAGACCGGTACCAGCATCCCCATGGCGATAAAACCACGGGACAGGGCCTGCTGCTCCGCGGGGACCTTGGACTGGATCATGTAGTCGACCAGCGAGTAGGAGCCGTAAATCGTTGCACCGGCAGCCGCGCCGCGAGCCAGCGCGACGGAAGCCTTCTTGCCGGCTTTTTGCCAGTTGAAGGTGTCGGCCAGGACTTCCTTCACCTCTTTGCTGAGCTCGTTTTCCTTACGGGAATAGGGGTCCATGTGCTCACTGTTGAGCAGGCCCATTTCCTCATCCTGAGCGCGTCGGGAATGATTGTCCTCAGGCAGGCGATGCTGCGGATTGTTCTGTAGCTCAATGTCCTGACGATGGCTGGGGAGCATGCCGTTGTTCTGTTCGCGCCCGCGAATCAGGTTCATCGGGTTAGGCAGATAGCTGCCAAGACCGGATAAGCGCTCCAGCGTGCCGGAGAGCAGGCTGGCATTCTGACGGGGCGAGGGAGTGGCGTTAGCGGCTTGGGCGTCGCGACCGCTGACGGGCTGGGTGGGTTCCAGCTGCGCGCCTTGCAGAGGGCCGCGCGCGGCTTCCACATCGTTATTGACCGGCGCCGCAGCGCCAAGGTTAAGACTGAGCCGAAACGGTGATCTGTCCATACCGTGCATAAGGTTTCCTCCTGAAACGTCAATCAGCGCAGTTGTGCACCCAGTGAATGCCCAAGTCGGGTCTGCGCAGGAGCGGGCTTGCTGGCTTCTGTGGCAGGGCTGGCTGAGGCCAGTTGCTCAACCAGCACCTTGCGGCGACGGGTGAGCAGGTCAATGCTGGCATCCAGGCGTTCAATGCTCAGGAGGTCAGCCGGTAGCGCCTGCTGCAGATACAGCTCTTCGCGTTCGGGATGCATTGCCAAGGTGGCATCGGGGCTCAGACAATTGATACGCAGGGCCTGTTGATAAAGGGCTTCACTGCGGCTTGCGGACGAGGTCAGCTCCGGCAGGGGAGAATAGAGATGCAAACGCTGCTGCTCCTGATGCCACTCAAAGTGCAGGGATACGCCATCAGCGAAGCGAATGCCTGCGCAGGCGTTAGAGTCCAGAGTTAGCTCGGGCAGGCCATCGCGGCGCCCGACCGATTGCAGTAGTTCGTTGATCTCCGTGGTATTCATGCTGATAGTCGTCCTGCTGTGTTGGCTGTGCGAGCCCGTAATGTCCGGGGTTATCAGAGGCTGAACGTCGGGGAAGGGCGTCAGTCCCAAAAAAATGCGCGGCAATGATCTTTATAATCATTCTCATTTGCAAGTCTTAGTGAGAATGATTGGTATTTAGTTCCTCATGTGTTCGCAGCGGCTCGCCGTGTCTGAGGTGTTTTGGTGTGGGGAGTTGCAAAAAATTACACAAAGCGCAGCCAGGGCTGAAAGCGGCGGCATATCAGCAAGTTAGTACAAATACTCAGTCAAAAAAGGATAGGAAACGGCAGGGTTGTTCCCGGCAGCAAAATGAAAAGTGAACTTTTACGCCACGACGTCCACTGAAGGGAGGCACTAGTTAATTACGTTTCGATGTTCCGAGGAGGAAAATCCCATGGGTGCAATCGCAGGTATGGTTGGCGGCCAGCTCGCTGCAGGTTTGGGCGAAGCAATCGGCGGTAAGGTTGCGGATAAAGGTATGGATCTGCTGGGCGGTCTGATGGACAAAGCGCCTGGTATGGACATGCTGGGTGGTCTGATGGACAAAGCTCCTGGCGGTGATATCGCCAAGATGCTGACTGGCGCCTGTGACGGCCCAGGTGCAATGAAGCCCCCAATTTCGTTCTGATTCAGAACGTTATACTGAAGGTCGTAGTAGCAGCACATTCCCTCGTCTGCTGACCAGAAAGCCCGGCATTTTTGATGTTCCGGGTTTTTTTCTGCCTGTCTTTTGGCTCCCCATGATTACCCCTTCTGATGTTACCCGCTCGTTCTCGCCGCTTCAGGTGCGTGAATTCCTTGTGCCTTTTCCTGTTTGCTGATTCTTAACAGTACCGCCGCATTCCCTAAGGTGGGCTTCTCTCTGTCAACTTTGTCAGCACTTGGTCAGTGGCTTGGCAAAGGATGTGATACGGGGAAGTGAAATATTTCCTCGGCATAAAAAACTGAAACCGATTAGAAAGATCAATTTTCTGAAATTGAATGCTTTTAGGCGCTTTTAGCGTGATTTATTGCGGATTTCTACAGGGAAGTTTGAGGCTTGGCTGGCCAAAAAGTGTGACTTCCCGCTGTTAATCACTGCAACCAATGTCAAGCAACGTCAGGGTGGTTAAGGGGCACTTAATCCATGCAATCTCGCAAACGACTTCGCTACATTGTGGAGGTACTCCATGAGTGCAATTTCAGGAATGGGCATGTCCGGTATGTCCGGCATGAGCAGTATGATGGGTGGAATCGGTAACTCTACCGATGGCAAGCAGATGCCACCTCCACCACCCGATGGTGAGCAGAACGCGCAGGGGTCTTCCGATATGCCTCCGCCACCACCACCTCCCGAAGATATGAGCAGCCAGGCCTCTTCCGGCTGTGGCTCAAGCGGTTCCAGTGACTCCACAGATATCAACGATCTGCTGGAACAACTGCTGGCAGGTAACGATACCTCGACTCAGCAAACCCAGATGCAAGGTCAGCAGAAACCGCCTATCCAATTCTGATGACCCTCTGAACATCGAATAACCGGAGACCTGTTCCTCTCCCAGCTCAGGGTCCTCCAACTAGTGCAGAAGAAGCCCGTGTCCGCCTACACGGGCTTTTTTCTTGTCTGCGTTTTTTGTCGGCAACTGCCTCTGCGCTGCTGTTCTTCTCCTCGCTGCTTTCACCTTTATCTCACGTGCTTGTCTTCACCTCCGCGGCGGTCTTTTCCTTCCGAGCTATCTTCCTTCAGTGCTCCCTCTGCCCGCTATCGCTACGAGTAACGACCAGGTTGTGACTTGTCTCTGAGAGGGCTCTAACTCGAGGGGTATTGGAGGGGATGACTGCTTAATGAGCCTGAAATGGCAGAAGCGGTTGCTGTGGATGTTGGTCGTGTTGTGATGCCTTACTCGCTTCCGGGTAGCAGTTTCTCTGTCAACTTTGTCAGCAGTCGGTCAAGGCAGGTTGTTACAGGGAAAACAGGGAGGGTTTGTTACGCACTTTGTCTGATGGATAAGTTTTCGTCAGTAATGCTGGCGTAAGATTATTTTGACAGAGGAATGTGGCTTTTTAGGCAGATAAGCCTGCGTGTTCGGTGCATTTGGCTTACGTAATGAGTGTCTAATATAGTGGCTCCAATGAGTCTTTTCAGGTGGTTTTCACCGGAAAATCACTGCAACCAATGTCAAGCAATGCAAACCTTGAGAAAGCGCACTTAATCCATGCAATTTCGCACTTCACTATGCAATTGTTTGGAGGTACTCCATGAGTGCTATTTCAGGAATGGGCATGTCCGGTATGTCCGGCATGAGCAGTATGATGGGTGGAATCGGTAACTCTACCGATGGCAAGCAGATGCCACCTCCACCACCCGATGGTGAACAGAACGCGCAGGGTTCTTCTGATATGCCCCCGCCTCCACCACCTCCCGAAGATATGAGCAGCCAGGCTTCTTCCGGCTGTGGCTCAAGCGGTTCCAGTGATTCCACAGATATCAACGATCTGCTGGAGCAGCTGCTGGCAGGTAACGATACCTCGACTCAGCAAACCCAGATGCAAGGTCAGCAGAAACCGCCCATCCAGTTCTGATGACATTGCCTGCGGGGTCCTGTTCCCTCTCCCGCCTCTGGACTCCTAGTGCATGAAGCCCGTGAAACCACCACCTTCACGGGCTTTTTCTTTGCCGCGCCAGCAATTCTTCCTTCCCTCTCCTTTGTCAGCGTCGTGTCAAACTACCTTGTTAAGCTATTTGTTAATCTTTCTGATAATTGTTCTCATTTGCTGTTGGCTCGGGTAAGGTAACTGCCTTCTTTTTCTGGCTGACAGCGCTCATCGGAGTGAAATGAGCGGCTGAGACAGGGTTAACGTCAAGGGGCATCGGGTGCGCAGTTTTTGGATTCTTTGTTCAGTTCTATTGTGGTGCTGTATCGGTTCTGCGAAAGCGGTGACCGTGACCGATGCAGAAGGGACGTTCACGATGGATCACACCCCGACGCGCATTGTCGCGCTGGAGCTGTCCTTTGTGGATGATCTGGCGGCCATTGGCGTCAAGCCTGTGGGCGTCGCCGATGACAACGCCCCGGAACGTGTGTTGCCGGAAGTGCGCAGGATCGCAGGTCAGTGGGAGTCTGTGGGGTTACGCTCCCAGCCAAGCCTTGAACGTATTGCTGCTCTCAAGCCCGACCTCATCATCGCCGATGTCAGCCGTCACAGTGGCGTGGCAGCTCAGCTTAAAGCCATTGCGCCGACGCTGATGCTGGCTTCCCGCCGCGCGACTTACGCCGAAAATCTTCATGCCGCCGCACTGATCGGCGAGGTCGTGGGGCAATCCTCGGCGATGACCGAGCGCCTCACCGAGCACCGCCAGCGGATGGCTGACTTCGCCCGGCAACTCCCCGCCGGAAAGCAGATGCAGTTTCTGGTGGCCCGGCCTGACACCCTCTTTATTCATGCACCGGACTCGTTTGTCGCCGGTGTGCTGACCAGTCTTGGTCTTAGCGTACCGACCCTTACCCGCAGCGATGAGCTCGCCTCGCGCCAGATCAGTCTGGAGCAGTTGCTGGCGATTAATCCGCAGGCCTTGCTGATCGGCTCTTACGATCAGGGCAAGGTGCTGAACGCCTGGCAGAACAAGCCGCTCTGGCAGGTGTTGAATGCCGTGCGTGAAAAACAGGTGTACAGCGTGGATGCCAATATCTGGGTGCGCTGTCTGGGAATCCTCGCGGCGGAACACATGGGCCGTGATCTGGTGAGGTTGCTGGGCCAGTGAGTGAAGTTGTCTCCCAACAGGTCAGCGTCCAGCGCAGTGCTTCCGGTGTGCGAACAGGAACGGGCTTTGGCCTGTCGCTGATTCTGCTCTCCGTGGCAGTGCTGCTGGCCGCCTGGGTCGGTCTTTACAGCTATTCGCCGCTACCGATTTCTGCGTTGTCGAGCCTGCACGCGCTACTCGGTAACGCGCCTGACCAGGTGACGCAGTTGGTCATCTGGGAAAGCCGCTTGCCGCGCGTGTTGATTGCTGCGCTGGTGGGCGCCGCCTTGGCGAGTGCCGGTGCGTTAATGCAGGCGCTAACCCGCAACTCGCTCGCCTCTCCCGGTGTCTTTGGTGTGAATGCCGGTGCGGCTTTGGGCGTCGCGCTGCTCTCGACCTATCTGCCCTGGTTTGGCGTTATGGGCACCGGCGTTGCCGCGGTGCTGGGCGGCGGCGTCTGCTGGCTGATTGTGATGCTGTTGGGGGCACCCTGGCGGCCCGGCAATAACAAGGCCCGACTGGTGCTTGCCGGCGTCGCGGTGAGTGCGCTGTGCGCGGCCCTGACCCGTGCCTGCATTTTGCTCTCGGAAGATCAGGCCAGTGCTGTCCTGAGCTGGCTGGCCGGTTCTGTTGCCAGTGCCAGCTGGGAGAAATGGCAGTCGCTCTGGATCATCGTGCTGCCTGCGCTGGGGCTTAGTGCTTTGCTGGCGCCACGCCTGAATATTCTGAGTCTCGGTGATGAACAGGCCGCTTCCCTCGGTATTCGTCTGCATCGGCTGCGCCTGCTGATCAGTCTGCTGGTGCTGGTGCTGGTCGGCATCGCAGTGATGGTGGCGGGCTCGATCGCCTTTGTCGGTCTCATGGTGCCGCACATGGCGCGGCAAATCGCGGGGGTGGATTACCGCCGCGTGCTGCCGGTGAGCTGGCTGCTCGGCATGTTGCTGGTACTGCTGGCCGATGCCTTGTCCCGCGCGGTGGCTTATCCGACCGAAACCCCGGCCGGCGCCTTGTTGGCGCTGATTGGCGCTCCCTGCTTTATCTATCTGGTGCGGCGCCGGGCATGACTTCCTCAACGTTCAACCTGCAACCCCGTTTTCCGCGGGGACGTGTACTCGGTTTGCTGATGCTGCTGGCGCTGATTGGCGCCACCGCCCTGATGTTTGGCGCGGTGACGCTGCTGCCGTCGGATCTCTGGCAGCTCAGTCAGCAGGGATCAGCCAAAGCCTTCACCTTTTATGAACTGCGCTTGCCGCGCGTGCTGTTAGCCGTGCTGGTCGGCGCCATGCTCGCCACGGCAGGTACGCTGGTGCAGGCGGTGATTCGTAACCCGCTGGCGTCGCCGGATATTCTCGGTGTGAGTCACGGCGCAAGTCTGGCGGCGGTGGCCTGCATGGTGGTTTTCCCCGGTCTGGCGGTGAGCTGGTTACCGCTGGCTGCGTTAGCCGGTGGCGTCGCGGCGGCGCTGCTACTCATGCTGCTGACCTACAGCGAATTGCGGCCACTGCGACTGGCGATGACCGGCGTTGCCCTGGCGGCGTTTTATGCCAGTGCCACGGACTTTCTGATGCTGGTGCATCCGCTGGATCTGAATAATGCCCTGCTCTGGCTGACCGGCAGTTTGTGGGGCCGCAGCTGGCCGCAGGTCTGGGTGTTGTTGCCCTGGGCGCTGCTGCTGATTCCCGCATTGTTGCTGGCCAAGTTTCTGAATGTGCTGGTGCTCGGTGAGGAGGGCGCTCAGGCCCTTGGCGTGAGTGTTCGACGTATTCGCTGGTGGACGCTTGGCCTTGCGGTCGCGCTCAGTGCTGCCAGTGTCGCCGTCTGCGGGCCGCTTAGTTTTCTTGCGCTGGTGGCGCCCCATCTGGCGCGGCAATGGGTGGGTGGTCGCCATCAATGGCTGCTGCCGGTGGCGATGCTGACCGGCGCCTTGCTACTGCTGCTGGCCGATACGCTGTCCCGCGTGATCGCGCCGCCACTGGAGCTGCCTGCCGGTATTTTCACTGCCCTGATCGGGGCGCCGTATTTCCTCTGGTTGCTGCTGAAGGTGCGCTGAGAGATGACCTATTTATCCGAGGATGCGCTCTACTGCGACAGGTTAAGTCTGGGTTACGGCAAGGAAACCATTGTTCGTGACGTCAGCCTGAACCTGCCCCGTGGCCGCATTACCGCCTTATTGGGGCCGAACGGTTGTGGCAAGTCGACGCTGCTCAAGGCGCTGGCGGGTGTGCTGGCGCCGCTGGCCGGAGAGGTGCACTTTCAGCACAAGAGCCTGAAAGCCTGGTCGCCCAAACGGCTGGCCCAGCAACTGGCGCTACTGCCCCAGTCGCCGGTGGTGCCGGAAAGCATTCAGGTGGCGGAACTGGTGGCTTACGGTCGCAGTCCTTATACCCGCTTGTGGGGGCGGCTCTCTGCCGAGGATCACCGCGCCATTCATGCAGCGATGGACGCCTGCGGTGTCACGGCTCTGGCGCAGCGTGTGGTCAGTGAACTGTCCGGTGGCCAGCGTCAGCGTGTCTGGCTGGCGATGGTGCTGGCCCAGCAGACCGACTATCTGTTGCTGGATGAACCCACCACCTATCTGGATATGAGCCATCAGGTTGAACTGATGGACTTGCTTGGCCAGTTGCACCAGCAGGGAAAAACCGTCGTCACGGTACTGCATGATATCAATCAGGCCTGCCGCTACTGCGATCATCTGGTGGTGATGAAAGCCGGTCGCATCGTCACCGAAGGCGCGCCAGCCGAGGTCATGACCGAGCAGTTGCTCGCGGAGGTATTCGGGCTGGATGCGGAAATCCATCCTGACCCGGTCGCCGGAACCCCCATGTGCATTGTGCGCGGTTCGGCCTTTAACTCTCGTTCTTCCCAGTCCTCCAGTGCATCGCCTGCGGGCGCGGCACTGTCCCTTTCTTCCAGTTCCTAACGCCTTTCAGGTTGTTCGTTATGTTAAAAAAGCCGCTATTTCGTCCCGTTCCCTTGCTGTTATTCACCGCCTCATCGCCTCTGTGGGCAGCGCAGGCCAGCAGCACCGACAGCCTTGATCTTGGTCCGCTGGTGCTGGATACCCTGGTGATTCAGTCCGATGCGGTTTCTACGGCGGGCACCACCAAAAGTGCGGCAGGTGATGACAGCCAGAGCCTGACCGTCGAGCAGGTGGATAAAAAGGCCATCGAACAGCGTCAGGCACGAGATCTGGGTGACGCGCTGGAAACCGTCACGGGGCTTAGCAAGGTGGGCGGCACCAATTCGGATTATGTCTCCCGCGGCTTTAACCTGACCCGTGACAACATGAAGATGGATGGCATGAACGCCTGGGTACTGAAGGATGAGTCCATTCCGCTGGTGCTGGTCGATCATGTCGATGTGCTCAAAGGCACCGGCTCCATGTTCTACGGCAGCCAGGAAGCCGGTGGAGTGATCAACGTGGTCACCAAAAAGCCTGAGGCCGAGAGCTACCATGAAATTGATCTTCAGGGCGGTGGCTGGTTAAGCCCAAGTACCTCCAAAGGCTGGGGAGAGAAAGCGGCTTCCTTTGATTCCACGGGCAGCCTGAATGCCTCGTCCAGCCTTATGTATCGCGTGATTGGCGATTACACCGACAGTCAGGGGTTTCGTGATCACGAAAAGCGCAGCGGCTACTTCTTCGCACCGATGGTGACCTGGGCGCCGGATGACAAGCAGTCACTGACGGCGCAGCTGGAGCTGACCAAGTACCACTACAACGCGCCGACCGGGCTGGTGGCGCCGGGGTCGGACATCAAGCGGGTTGCCACCAGCACGACCAACTATCTTGGCCCGCAGAACCACGCGACCGATGAAGGTACCGCTTTCAGCCTGACCTACGAGCGCGAACTGGCCGCAGGCTGGCACAACACCACCAAGTGGCGCAGCGTCTGGCACAAGGATGCGCGGGAAAACTATGCGATCAGCAGCGTGACGGATACCGCCTCTCCGCAGGTGCGCCGTTACTACCGCAATCTCGCTAACCAGCAGACCAACCATTCCCTCGACTCCTACTTTACCGGCGAGGTGGATACGGGTTCGCTCAGGCATCGTCTGACTTTGGGTGGCACCTACGCCTCTACCGAGAATGACTTCAACCGCAAAGGCTGGGGCAGCGTCGACAGTGATCTGACCGTCGATGTGTATAACCCGGGCTTTAGCTACATCGACCCCAATAGCGTCAGCAATGGCGCCGGTTCCCATCGACTGTTCAGCTACGACACCTACAGCCTTTATGCGCAGGATGTGATCGGCGTGACTGACAAACTGGATATTCAGTTAGGCGGCCGCTATGACTGGCAGCACCGCGAGCTGGAGAGCAAAGCCTATGTTAACGCCAGCGGCCGTTCGGTCAGCGGCAGCTATGCCGAAGCCGATGAGAACTACTTCACGCCAACCCTGGGGGCGAGTTACCGCTTCAATACTGCCTGGCGCGCCCATGCCTCCTACTCTGAGTCCTATGAAACCAGCGCCGTCAGCACCGTCGATGCAGCGGGGAACCCCTTCGATCCGGAAACCGGTAAACAATACGAAACCGGACTCGACTGGACGCCAGCGGAAGACTGGAAAACCAGTCTGACCCTGTTCCAGATCACCAAGGAAAATGTGGTGGTCAGCAATGCCGCCGGGGATAACGAAGCCCTGGGCGAAGTGCGAAGCCGCGGTGCCGAGCTAAGCGTGGGCTGGCAGCCGAACCTCAAATGGCAGCTGCAGGCAGGCTATACCCTGCTGCACACCAAGGTGCTGGAAGGTGATGCGGACCCTGCGACCACCGAGAAGGGCAATGAGTTTATCAACGCGCCGCACCAGCAGCTCACCCTGCAGGCGAACTATCAGGCGACTGACAAGCTCAACCTCGGCGCCCTGTGGCTGGTACAAAGCCAGCGTTACGGCAGCACCGACAATGAACTGGTATTGCCCGGCTATGGCCGCATCGACCTCACCGCCAACTACCAGATCGACCCCAAAACCAGCGTCGCCGTCAGCGTGAAAAACCTGTTCGACAAGGGCTACTTCGCCTCCGCCGACAGCGAAACCGCCGTCTATGCCGGTGAACCCCGCTACGTGCAGGCACGGCTGAAGGTGGCGTTTTAAGAAGAGATGTGGCGCGGTTCAGACACGCCAGTGCCAATCATGAAATAAAACAAAAGGGATCCTCAGGATCCCTTTTGTTTATGGGTAAATTTTCGAGCCTCCCGAGGAGGCGGAGTGGATACGTTTTACTCGCCGACTGAATGCCCGCTCAGTGAGGAAATAAACTCCGCGGTGCGGGCGTGTTTTGGCTGGGTGAAGAAGCTTTTGCCGTTGCCGGATTCGACAATGCGGCCATCCTCCAGAAACACCACCTGCTCGGCGATGGTGGAGGCCAGACGCAGGTCGTGGGTCGCCATCACCATGGTGACGCCTTCGGCGGCCAGTTGTTTGAGCACCGCAACCACTTCAATCGCCAGTTCAGGGTCAAGGGCTGAGGTCGGCTCATCACAGAGCAGTACGCGCGGTGAGGGCGCCAGCGCACGGGCGATAGCCACACGCTGCTGCTGACCGCCGGAGAGGTTGGCCGGCCAGGCATCCGCCTTGTGCGCCATACCGACTTTTTCCAGCAGTTCCAGGGCGCGCTCGCGGGCACGAGCCTTGTCCCATTTGAGTACCGTGACCAGCCCTTCCATGACGTTGTCCTGCACCGAGAAGTGCGGAAACAGCTGAAAGTTCTGGAAGACCATGCCGGTCTGGCGGCGCAGTGCCTGAACCTGCTGGCGCTGTTTTTTCGGGTCCGCCGGAAAGCGCAGGCTGGCTTCACCAATTTTCAGTTCACCGGCCTGAGGCCACTCCAGCAAATTGATGCTGCGAAGCAGGGTGCTCTTGCCGCTGCCGGAAGGACCGATCAGGGCGGTGACGCTGCCTTCGGCGATGGTGAGGTCGACGCCTTTGAGGACGTGGCTTTCACCGAAATATTTGTCGATTGCTTTAAGCCCGATCATGCCTGACCTCCGACCGTCATCGCGTGTTTGCCGTAATGGCGCTCAAGGCGCTCCTGTCCCCAGGACAGTACGGTGCTGAAGGCGAGATAAATCAGCGCGGTTTCCGTATAGAGCACCAGCGGTTCATAGGTGGTGGAGGCGATGCGCTGGGCAGCCTGAAACAGCTCGGGCACGGTCAGTACGGCGGCCAGAGAGGTGTCTTTCACCAGGGCAATAAAGGTGTTGGAAAGCGGCGGTACGGCAATGCGGGTTGCCTGCGGCAGGATGATGCGACGCAGGGCCTGACTCCAGTTCATGCCGATGGAGAAGGACGCTTCCCACTGGCCTTTGGGTACTGACTGAATCACCGCGCGGATGATTTCAGAGGAGTAGGCGCCGATGTTCAGGGTGAAGCCGATCAGTGCCGCCGGGAAGGGGTCAAACACAATGCCGACCTTGGGCAGGCCGTAGAAAATCAGAAAGAGCTGCACCAAAAGCGGTGTGCCGCGGAACAGCCACACGTAAAACCGGGCAATCATTTGCACGGGTTTGGGGCTGTAAAGGCGGGTCAGGGCGGTCAGAAAACCCAGGCTCAGGCCAAAGGCGAACGACAGCAGCGTCAGGGGGATGGTGAACACCAGTCCGGCATAAAGCAGCGACGGAAAGGAGTCGATCATCAACTGTAACCAATCTGGCATGGTGCAGTCTCCGGAGCGGGATCAGCCGGTGTGGAGGCAGATCTGAAATGCAAAAAGTCCCTCACCGTGAGGCGAGGGACTTGAGAGGGTCGGGAATCCCAGAACTTACTGGGAAACGTCCTGACCGAAGTATTTCTTGGCGATGCTTAAGTAGGTACCGTCTGCTTTCATGTCAGCCAGCGCCTTGTTGATGGCTGCCAGCAGCTCAGGGTTTTCCTTGCGGATCAGGACACCGGCGTGATCGGCATCGGCCTGTTCGGCAACGACTTTTACAGGCGCATCAGGCTTGTGCTTTTTGAAGTCCAGGTAGGACAGGCTGTCGTTGATGGTGGCATCGGCACGGCCGGACAGCACCAATTCGATGGAGTCGTTAAAGCCCTGAACCGGAGCGATTTCTGCACCGTATTTCTCTGCCAGCTTGCCGAAGTTGCTGGTCAGGGTGTTGGCGGATTTTTTGCCTTTCAGGTCTTCAAAGGAGCTGATGTCGTCACTTTTGTTAGGCACGATCAGCACGGCTTTGGAGGTGATGTAGGGCTCGGAGAAGTCATACTTCGCTTTGCGTGCATCCGTGATGGACACTTCGTTGATCACCGCGTCATAACGGTTGACGTCCAGACCTGCGATCAGACCGTCCCACTTGCCTTCAACAAACTCAGGCTTAACACCCAGACGCTTGGCGATGGCTGCGCCGATTTCCACATCAAAGCCGGTCAGCTTGCCTTCTTTGTCATGGTAGGTGAAAGGCGCGTAGGTGCCTTCGGTACCAATCTTGAACACGCCGGAAGACTTGATCTGCTCCAGTGCATCAGCGGCGTGGGTCACGCTGCTCAACGCCATGGCACCTAACAGCAACAGGGAACGAATGGGTTTCATAGGTACTCCAGTAATGAGGGCTCGCAGTGTTCTGAGCGCGATAAAGGAAAAAACGTTTTCAGCCGGAGCAGGACAAAAAGCCGATAACCCAAGCTGAGATACCGCCCAGCTTAGCAGAAAGTCTCAAAGCAAATAAAAGAATAATAAATTAAGTGGTGTGTTTGTTTTGGTTATAAGTAAGGGGGTGGCTTATGCCCCAATGGGTGACGATTGAATGTCTCTTGTCCCGGTAAAACGTTGAAAAAACGAGGGGCAGCAAAGCGGGGAAAAGCGGGAAGGAGTCGAAGTCAGCCAATGATGAGGGCAGGATAAGTCAGTGGAAGATCGCGATCATGCTCAGTCGCGGTCGAACTTTTCCCAGGGGCGCAGGCTGAAGTTATGCAGTGGCCCAAGCAGCTGGCTGAAGAACCAGTGGCACCATTCGCCCGCAAAACCGGGTTCAGCCTTTACCAGACGGAAGTAACCGAGCACATGCCCGACCATCAGCCAGCTAATCAGCAATGCCAGCGGGTAACCGGGCAGTAAATGCAGATGCAGCAGGGTCTTGCCGAGGGAAAGGGTCAGGGCAATAAGCAGGGCGGTCAGGCTGAAAGCTGTCATCTGGGACATGGTGCGGTCTCATGGCAACGTGTAAGAAGCGTAGGTCAGATCTGCACCGGCTGTTAAGCGACTTTCGGATAGGTAGCACACCGTCGGCCGGGGGCACCGTGAAAGTCTGTCCCGCAGGAGTCAATTCAGCACTGAACAGAAAATGATCAGGCTGCGGATTATAGAAACTTGCCACCGGGTTACCAGCCCCCGAAACATTTCTGGCGTGATCTGCCCATCGGCTGGCGTGTCTGCAGCAGCTGCGCCCTAGAGCGAGGTCTTAAGCGCCGGTTCCAGTAATGGCCACAGTCGCTCCAGGCCTGCGGCCATCGTCTCTTCGCTGTAGCCGGCATAACCCAGCAATAGCCCGCGATCCGGTGCGTTCAGGCAATAGCTGCTCAAGGGGCGGATATTCATCCGATGCTGATTGGCCGACAGTGCCAGCGCCTGATCATCACCCTGAATCGGCAGGCACAGGTGCATCCCGGCCTGGGGACGCGGCGGCATGGCCGCACCCATACGGTCAGCCAGATGCTGCCAGAGAAAATCCCGTCGGCGCTGATAGCAGTGGCGCATTTTGCGAATATGCGAGGCCAGCAGACCTTCCTCGATAAAGGCCGCCGTTGCCGCCTGAGCATGGAGCGGCGGGTGATAGTCCACTAGCGCGCGGTAGCGGCAGAAGGGCGCCACCAGGGATTTGGGCAGCACCAGATAGCCCAACCGCAGCGCCGGAAACATCACCTTCGAAAGCGTGCCGACGTAGATCACATTCTGGCCGCCCTCAATGCCTTGCAGGGATGCCAGCGGGCGGCTGTCGTAGCGAAACTCCGAGTCGTAGTCATCTTCCAGCACCCAGCAGCCATGACGGCGGGCATAGTCGATCAGCTGCTGGCGACGGTTCAGGCTCAGGGTGACGCCGGTAGGGTACTGGTGCGATGGGGTGAGATAGATCAGCCCCGGCGGCGTGTCGCTTTCCTCAAGGCACAGGCCTTCGTTATCCAGCGTGCGCGGCACTAACGTCAGCTCCGCAGTGCGAAGTCCACCCAGGGCGCCGATATAGCCCGGATCCTCCATCCATACCGGATCTCCGGGGTTAAGACAGAGGCGGGCGACCAGCTCGATGCCCTGCTGGGCACCGGCGGTAATCAGAATCTGATCGGCTTCGCAGCGTACACCACGGCTGTCGCGCAGGTAGGTTGCCAGCGCTTCACGAAGAGGACGATAGCCCTGCGGATCCCCATACCCGGCCAACTGCGCGCCGCGTTGCCATTGGTAGTTCATCAGCCGTCGCCATTCGAGCCAGGGAAACAGGTCGAGGGCTGGCATGCCAACAGAAAACAGCGGGGCAATCACCCGGGCCGGATTGCCGCGATCGACCTGTGTTAAACGTTCGCCCCGTGCTGATAAACCGGGCGCCGCCTGACTCTGGCCGGGTTGGTTCGCCTGTTGTAATACCTGACTGGGCTGGGCCTGGACAAAGGTGCCGGCACCGGTTTTTCCACTGACAAAACCCTCGGCCAGTAACTGCTCAAAGGCTTGCAGGACGGTATTACGACTGACGCCCAGTGCTTTGGCCAGATCCCGAGAGCTGGGTAGCCGTGTGCCAGCCTGCAACACGCCGGTCAGAATCTGGTCGCGCAGTTGCTGATAGAGCTGGCGAAAACGCGGTTGGGTGCCATCCGCACTCAGGTGGATTTGGTTCAGGTCCAGCATGGAGGTACTCAAGGTGAAGTATCAATGGCTCTATCATATTTTTCAGAATGGCTCTTTGGTAGGGCCAATGTTTACCCGATGATGGCGCCATTCAACCGCCGCAGACCTGAGCACTCAGGTGGCGACGGGGCCTTGAGTGTAGTGGCTATCAACGGGAGTAAGCGCCATGTCAGAACGTACCCGAGTCCGTCGTGGCGCCAAGCGCGCGGTGGATGACCGAGAGCAGCTGGAAGCCATTATTGATGAGTGTCTGATCTGTCATGTGGCGGGCCAGACGGGCGATTGCACCACGGTGCTGCCGACGGCGCACTGGCGCATGGGTGAGTATGTCTATATTCACGGGCACAGCCGTAATGGCCTGATGCGCCAGCTGATGAATGGCCAGACCTGTTGCCTGAGCTTCACCCTGCTGGACGGTCTGGTAATGGCCAAATCCGCTTTTAATCACTCCATGAACTACCGTTCGGCGGTGCTTTTTGGGGTCATGGAAGAAGTCACCGGTGATCATAAAGAGGAGAGCCTGATTGCCTTTATCGATCACATCAGCCCCGGTCGCTCGACCCAAGCGCGCATGGCCAATGAGATTGAGCTGAAGGCGACGATGGTACTGCGGATCAAGATTGAGGAGTGGTCGTGCAAGGTACGCAATGCGCCCACGGGTGATGATGCCGAGGATCAGAACCTGCCGGTCTGGAGTGGGGTGATTCCCCTGCAGCTCAGCGCTCGTGAGCCCGTCGCGGATCGGCCTGATGGCGAGGCTCCGTCATTACCCCGATTCTGGCGCACGGAGCATCCTTATCCGTCCTCTGTGTAAGGTGGCTTTCTGCGCTGATCTCATTCACTGATGGTTTTGCCGTTTGGCAGTCCCCGCCCTGGCCCGGTGCTCGTCGGCATGCCGGGGCTTTTTATTGCAGCTGTTGCAGCCGATAGTCGGGTTGTTGCTCCGGCGCTTAACGCTGCGGCTATAGTGCCGTCGGGCCGTGCGGAGTATGCTCTGCGGGCTTATCCGTTCGGATAGCTTTTATTCTTTCTTATCGACTGATTCCAAGGACCGCCGGCATGTCAGCCCCATTGCCTGTATTACGCCAAGCGCCTGATGGCAAAGCTTTCGCGATCATGATCGTGCTTTGTACGATCTGGGCGTCCCAGACCATCGCTATCAAACTGGCGGCGGACGATATCGGTACGGTGGCGCAGGTGGGAGTGCGCTCGCTGGGCGCCACCCTGCTGCTGTGGGCTTATGCGCTCTGGCGCCGGGAGCGGCTTTTCGTGGCGGATGGCAGTCTGTGGCCTGGGCTGCTGGCAGGTTTCCTGTTTGCCATGGAGTTTGTCTGCGTGACCTTCGGCCTGACGCTGACTTCGGCGACTCATATCGCCGTGTTCCTTTACACCTCACCGCTCTGGACAGCACTGGGCCTGCATTTTCTGGTGCCGGGAGAGCAGCTGAGCAAGCGCCAGTGGCTGGGCATGTCTCTGGCCTTTATCGGCCTGATCCTTGCCCTTTCCGAAGGGCTAATCAACGCAGGACCGGTCGATGCCAAAGCCGTACTGGGAGATCTTATTGGCCTGGCTTCCGGGTTCTTCTGGGGGATTACTACGGTGGCCATACGCGCCACCTCCCTGTCAGAAGCCTCGCCGGTCAAGACGCTGATGTATGAGCTTGGCTTTACTGCCTGTCTGTTGATTCCGATGGCGGCGCTGATGGGCCAGTTCAGCGACTGGAATGTGACTTTTAGCTCAACCCTGAGCATGACGTATCAGACAATCATCCTCAGCACCCTCAGTTTTGTTGGCTGGTTGGCGCTGCTTCGTAAGTATCTGGCCAGCCGTCTGGCCGTGTTCTCCTTCATGACTCCCATCATTGCCGCCATCTTCGGCGCGACCATTCTGGGCGATCAGCTCTCCACCACCTTTATTGTCGGCGGCGTACTGGTGCTGGCCGGCATCATGGTCGTTACCCGCCGTACAGCCTGACTTCTGCCGCTCACTGGCGAACCTTTGTCCGCCCTGACGCCACATAGAAGGCAGAAGGGTGGCGCAAAAATGAGCAGATCGAGGAACCAGAAACTCTTACCTCCCACTTAAGAACAGAATCAATTCTAGGGGAGGTTAGATTGATGAATGTTGGATCTTCTACAGGTTTAGGCGGTAACACGGGCTTTTCATCTGGCGGTGACAGCTCGTTCGTATCCAAAGTGACTGATACTGCTATGTCCAACTTGGGTGGCTCCAAGGCGGTGGACTTCAGTGGTCCTAATGAGAAATCCAGTGTTGGCCAAAACTCCGGCACGGATAGCACTTCCGGCGATCAGATGTCCATGCAGGATCTGGTCAAGATGATCGTCGAAATGATGATGAAGATGGCTAAAGGCGAAGGCGCTGATGGCACTGGTCAGGGTAAGGATAGTGGTACCGGGACCGGTAAGTCGGATGGCATCGGCCAGAACAATGGTGACAACGCCAATGGCACTGGCATGAGCGAAGACATGCTCAAGAAGTTCATGGAAATGATCATGAAGATGTTCAAAGGCGAAGGCACTGATGGCACAGGTCAACAGGGTCAGAATACTGCTGGCGGACAAAATAACGGTGTTGACGGTGCCCAAAAATCCAGCGGTGGTGAAAAGGGTGGCGACAGCATGTCTATGAAAGAAATCATCTCTGCGGTGGTAGACGCTATGATGAGTGTCATGAAAGGTGGCACCGGCGGCGGCTCTACGGGTGGTGGTACTGGCGGTGGCCAGGTCGGCTAACGGGAGTAATGTGCGATGATGCCTTTAAGCAATAGTGTTACCACAACCACTACTACGACCACGACCGAAGGCGGCGGTTTTGGTGGTGGTCACGGTGGCGGTGTTCGTGGTGGCGAAGCGGCAGGTGGACGTTCCGGCGCAGTGGATTTCAGCGGCCCTAACGAGCGCAGCAGCAGCCAGTCCTCTTCGGGCAGCGATACCCTGGGTAGCAGTGATCAGATGTCCATGAAGGACATGCTGAAAATGATGCTGGAAATGATGATGAAGATGGCTAAAGGCGAAGGTGCCGATAGCTCTCAGAATGGTCAATCCAACGGCAGCGATGGTACCAAGGGCGTGGGTGGTGCTGACGGCACCAGCGGCAGCCAGGGTACCGGCAACATGTCCATGAAAGACATGCTGAAAATGCTGCTGGAAATGATGATGAAGATGGCCAAGGGTGAAGGCACCGGTGATGCTACTCAGGGTAGCAATACCGGCGGCAATACTCAGGGCTCTAACAATGGCAACGGTGTGGGTGGCGGCGACGGCACTCAGAGCACCGACGGTATGTCCATGAAAGACATGCTGAAAATGCTGTTGGAAATGATGATGAAGATGGCCAAGGGCGAAGGCACTGGCGATTCCACTCAAGGTAAAGGCGGTGATGGCACAGGCAGCACCGGCGGTACCGACAGCAGTGGTGGTGGCGGCATGAATGACATGCTGAAGCAGTTCATGGAAATGCTGATGAACATGTTCAAAGGCAACTCCCCTGACAGCTCCACCTCAAGCGGTTCCTCTGATCCCTTCAGCCAGAAAAGCACTGCCGGCGGCGGTGGTGGCGGTGGCGGTCAGGGAGTAGGCGGTGGTCAAGGTGGCGGCGGTGGCGAGGGCGGTGGTGTCGACACCAGCGGTCTGCAGCAGAAAGCCGTTGCTCAGCCGACTGGCGATGCAGCCCCTGTGGGTGATGCCGCTCCTGCCGGTGATACCCAAGGCGTAGCCAACACTGATGGCGCCAATGCGGTCGGTCAGGCGGGCTCTCTGCCAGAAGGCACTCAGGGCTTTAACATGACCAACGACACGGGCAAGGACATCACTGTCAAGTTCACGCCTAACGCCGGTTGTGCCGAGATTCCTGACGTCACCCTGAAAGCGGGCGAGACCAAAGGTATCGAAGTGCCTGAAGGTTGGGGTGGTAACGTTCGTAAGGTCTCTAACGACCAGGACATCGCTACTCTGGGCGAGTTCAAGCTGAACAACGCTGACGGTAACAACTACTACGACGTTTCCGCCATCGAAGGCTTCAACGGCGGTATGACTATTACACCTAACGGTGGTGGTAAAACTTCCGGTATGACTGAAGACCTGACCAAAGGTGCACCTGATGATGCACTGGCGAAGGATGCGAGCGGTAACGTCATCGGTCTGAAAAAGACCACCGTTGCAGAGCAGAACAATCCTGCGGTATCGGATTACCTGCACAGCAAGCTGGATCCGGATCAGGCGTACGTTGTGCCTAAGGATGACCTTAGCACTCTGGGTACGACTTCCAACCAGTTCAACATTACCTTCCACTAATCTCCCGCGAGGGACGTTATCCGGATCAAAAAGGCAGGGCTTCGGCTCTGCCTTTTTTGTTTTAGCGTGCTCGCACTTTCGCACTTTCGCACTTTCGCACTTCTGTCTGGCTAAAGTGATTTGATGGTAGTAGCACGTCAAAGCCTGCAGAATCGCCGCAATTTCCCTGCACATTCCTGCCTCCTTGCGGTGCAAAGGGGGAACTCAGCCCCTGAATTGCCCACTCATTTGATTCATGCCAGGTAGTCTTTTTGGTGCAGATCGGTGAGAGCGGTCTCGGATCTGTCCTGTGGGGGCTGCCTATCCACCCATTGGCGTGTGAACTGCTTTCATCAAGGCTTGGGAGGCTGCGACGATGATGCCACTAAATTCGGTCACTACGACCACAACAACGACAACGACCACCACGGAAGGTGGATGTCACGGTCAGCATGCAGGCGGCATGCGTGGCGGTGAGTCCACAGGCAGAGGTGGCCAGGTTGACTTCAGCGGTCCTAATGAGCGCAGTCAATCGACTTCAGGTAGTGATTCCCTTTCCAGCAGCGACAAGATGTCCATGAAGGACATGCTGAAAATGATGCTGGAAATGATGATGAAGATGGCCAAGGGCGAAGGCGCTTCTGGCTCTCAGAATGGTCAGGGCGGCGGCACTGACGGTACCAAAGGAACTGACGGTGCAGGCGGCACTGGTGGTAGCGAAGGTACCGGCAACATGTCCATGAAAGACATGCTGAAACTGCTGATCGAAATGATGATGAAGATGGCCAAGGGCGAAGGCGCAAGCGACTCGACTCAGGGCAATAAAGGCGGCGATGGTGTCGGTGGCGGTACTGGCGGCGGCCAGAGCACCGAAGGTATGTCCATGAAGGACATGCTGAAAATGCTGCTGGAAATGATGATGAAGATGGCTAAAGGCGATGGCGCTGATAGCTCTCAGGGTAAAGGTAACGGCGGTGGTACTGGTGGCGGCCAGGGCACTGAAGGCGGCAGCATGAACGACATGCTGAAGCAGTTCATGGAAATGCTGATGAACATGTTCAAAGGCAACTCTCCTGACAGCTCCACCTCCGGCGGTTCCTCTGATCCCTTTAGCCAGAAAAGCACTGCTGGTGGCGGTCAGGGAGTAGGCGGTGGTCAAGGTGGCGGCGGTGGCGGCCAGGGCGGTGGTGGTATCGACACCAGCGGTCTGCAGCAGAAAGCCGTGGCTCAGCCGACTGGCGACTCTGCTCCTGTGGGTGACTCCGCTCCTGCAGGCAATACTGAAACAGCGGGCACCGAAAGCACTGGCGGTACGGATAGCACCGGCGCCGTGGGCGGTTGCCCGGCGGGTATGCCTGAAAAACTGTGGAATGACTGTGTCAGCGCCGGTGAAAAGCATGACATTGACCCCTACATTCTGGCAGCTCAGGCCAAGCGTGAGACTCAATGGGGTGCGGACCAGGGCACCAATGGTGATGGTGTGATGCAGGTTGAGGGCACGACGCGCGAGGCATACTCTGACAAGTTCGCCCAGCAGGCAGGCCACAGCTATGACCACAGCAGCCAGTCTGATCAGGTGGAAATGGCCGCCGTGATCCTCGCCGACAAAGGCGGTGACATGACCAACAAACTGCAGAAGTACAACGGCGGTGATAACTGGACGCCAGGCGCTCAAGACTCCTATAAACGTACTACTGATCCTATTGACTACGCAGCTGACGTGCAGCAAGACGCTAAAGAAATGCGAGCTGCAGCAGCATAAGTTGTTAGTGAGCTAATCAGCGGCTTTGTCTGATAAAAAACCACGCCCTCAGCGATGTCGGCGTGGTTTTTTTTATGGGTGCAGGATTATCGGCGTTGATTGACAGTATCCGCTGATCCTTCCCTTCTGCTTGCCCCCGCTGTTCAGGTAGTCTTAAGTTTTAATCACTATGCTCCCGCGATGCTGACCAGTCCGCTGGTCGTGACGCTTGATGTGGCAGAGGATAACGAAAGACGATGCGAATTCTGCTGGTGGAAGATGATCAGGCCCTCGCTGAAGCCCTTGTTCGCGGCCTGCAGCGCGGCGGTGATGTGGTGGATTGGGTCAGCCGTGGCAAAGAGGCCCTGCTGGCACTGCAAACGCCACAGGAGTATTTCGACCTGATGATTCTGGACCTTGGCTTGCCGGACGGGGATGGGCTGGATGTGCTGCGCCAGGTGCGCAAAACCGGCAATGCCATGCCGACCCTGATTCTGACGGCACGTGATTCGCTGGATGATCGCGTTAGCGGTCTGGATGCCGGTGCCGATGACTATCTGGTCAAACCCTTTGAGCTGGCGGAATTGCAGGCACGTCTGCGGGCGCTGACTCGTCGTCAACAGGGTCGAAGTTCCGAGGAGTGGCGTATTGGTGCGTTGCGCCTTGACCCTTCCCAGTGCCGGGCCTGGTGGCAGGACAGTGAAATTGATATGAACCGCCGCGAGTTTATGCTGCTGAAAGCCTTGGCAGAGCGCCATACCCAGGTGGTCACCCGCAGCCGCCTCGAAGAGCAGCTCTACGGCTGGGGCGAAGAAGTCGAAAGCAATTCACTGGAAGTTCACGTGCATCATTTGCGTAAAAAGCTGGGTAAAGAAGCCATCCGTACGATTCGCGGTGTGGGCTACCGTCTGGAGATTGCCGGTTGAGTCTGCGCCGCCTGCTGCTGATTGTCGTACTGGGTCTGGTCGCGGTGGGCCAGATCGTCAGCTTCCTGTGGATTCTTGAACAGGGCGAGTACGAACTCGAGGAAGTGCTGGATAACGATCTGCTCTCGCAGGCGGGCTGGACCAGCCTCTGGCTGAAAAACCTTCCCGTGGAAGACACGGAAAAAATCGCCAAGGAACTTACGGAACACCCGCTGGATGCCATGCCGATCAAGCTTAGCAAGCATGAGCGTCATCATTTAACCAATTCCCGATTACAGCTCTGGGACCCGAAAACCAACCATTGGTGGCCCGAGCAACTGCCGCAAAAACCCATTCTTGAGCCTGGCTTTGGCCGCCTTGATTACAACGAAGTGCACTGGCGGACGTTTGATCTGGTGCTTGAAGGTGTGCCTCTGCGGGCGCGTCTCTGGCAGGCACTGGATGTGCGGGATGTCGCCATAGAAGAAACCCTGGAGGCCATGCTGCTACCCAATCTGGCGGTGCTGCTCGTGCTGCTACTGGTGTTGGGTTATGTGATTCATCGTGGCCTCAAGCCGCTGGGAACACTGTCGCAGCGGCTGCAACTGCGCACTGCCAGTGACCTTTCCCTGTTGCCGGAGGTTTCCTCCCGCGCGGAGCTGAAGCAGCTCACCCAAAGCCTGAACGGCTGGATTGGTCGTCTGGATGAAACCCTGCAGCGTGAACGCGGATTTGCCGCCGATGTGGCTCATGAGCTGCGCTCGCCACTGGCTGCTCTGATGCTGCAACTGAGCGAAATTGAGCATCAAACGGCGGAAGTGCAGCAGGCGCGAGCCAGTGTCAGCCGTTTGGCGCGAGTGGTGGATCAGCTGTTGAGTCTGGCGCGGCTGGAAAACCGGCTGGCGACGCTGGATCTGCAACCGGTCGACTTACAACCCATGCTGGAAGAGCTGCTGGGCGAACTGTTTGATAGCCCGCTGGCGAACGGTAAGGATGTCAGCCTGATTGGCGAAGCGCCTGCAGTGATGAGCGAGCCGATTCTGGTGCGCGTACTGCTGCGCAACCTGCTGGAAAACGCCCTCAAATACAGTGGCGAGGGCGGTCAGGTAGAAGTGGAATTGCTCAGTGATGAAACCGAAGTGACGATGCCTAATGAGGCCGTCGATGTTGAGGATGACATCGTGCTGGCGCGCCGGGTGATTTGCCGCGTGAGGGATAACGGCCCTGGCATTTCAGCGGAGCGCCGCTCTGAAGTGATGAAGCGCTTTGTCCGTTTGGATACCGGGCGGGAAGGCGCCGGGCTTGGGCTGGCCATTGTTTCGCGCATTGCCACGGCGCTGGATATTCGCTGGCAACTGCAGGACAGGGATGACCAGCAGCCCGGTCTGCAGGTGGAACTTTGCTGGCAGCCAACGGGTGTAGTGAAAGAGTCGAAAGTGTCGGGCGAGTCCAGTGCTCACGTATAGGTGAGCACATCGTTCAGTCGCTTAGTGCATACGCTTGAGTTATTCGACTTCCGGTAGCGTCAGGCTCAGCAGAACACCGCCAAAACTGGTCAGGGATAACACACCCAGAATGCCAGCTGCGCCGATGTAAGGCTCAAGCAGACCGACGGCACCGCTGATCAGCAGTAACACGCCAATCACCGTATTGCTTACCGCCACATAATCCGTGCGCTGATTGCCGCTGGCCATATCGACCATATAGGTTTTGCGACCGACACGAATGCCCGCATGGGCGATCGACACCACCACAAAAGCGATACAGGCGGGCCACAGGGATTGCTGCTCCAGCCAACCGCTGACGGACGCGCAACCCTAAGGCTCCGGCCAGCAAGCCCGCCAGAATCATCACGCGGCGGCTGGAACGGTCGGCCATTTTTCCCCAGATCGAACTGCTGATCGCGCTGGCAAAACCACTACCCAGCACCAGCACACCGAGCACCTGTGCATCCGACAGGCTGCTTTGCCCCTGTTGCGCCAACAGCACGTAATAGGGGCCAGCCAGCGCAGAGGAAATAAAGAGCGCACGGGAGAGGACATAGCGCAGGAAAATGCCGTCCTGAGTGAGTAATTTCAGGCGACCAAGCAATGCCTTAACGGAGTTGCCATCGTTTTCCGTATCGCTGGCGGGCTCTTCAATGTGGGAGAAGAGCAGGGCGGAGAGTAGCCAGACACCACCGGCGGCGAGTAGCAACGAGAGATACACTGCCGGGCCTTTTTGGTCCTGCCAGAACAACAGTGCGCCGCCGACCAGCAGCGTGATCACGCCTGCGCTGCTGGAGGCCAGACCGTTGAGGCGGCCGCGGCGGGACTTGGGTATCACTTTGCCCATGACATCCTTCGAGGATACCGAGCAGAAAGAGCGCCCAAGACTAAAAACGGCCAGCAGCAGAACCACCGCAAGTGCGCCAGGATTGCCGTGTAACAGGACGGCGCACAGTGCCATGCCAATCAATGCGCCGGATTGCATCCACGCGCCCAGTAGCCAGACACGTTTGCGATACGCCTGCTTGCGCATCCAGCCTGCGACAAGTAGCTGAGGAACCAGCGACAGCGATTCCCTCACAGGCACCAGTAAACCGACCCAGCCGTTGGCCGCCCCAAGATAGGTAATTAACCAGGGCAGTACCGTCTTGGCATTCGCCAGCTCATCCCCCAGCTTGGTAAAGCTCTGTGAGATCAGCAAGCGAAAGAAATTGGCGGGCGCACGTTGCTCGGATTCTGCAGAAATCTCACGACCAGCATCCTGCTCCTCACCGGCAAACAAACGCTGATACAGCTTTTCACTCAGGCGCGACATGGGCATTCCTTTGCTAAGGCAGACAAGAACGGGGAGAGGCCTTAATGCTGGGGCTCGGTGAGCCAGGAATCAAGAGAGAAGCGATATCCGGGGTTATCGCTTAAGAGAAATTATTTAAATGACCAGCCTACAGGGAAATAATTAATATCTTCTATTGTTTGCAACTTGCTGCTTCTTTCCAGTTGCTTCTGCTCTACCCATTTAGCGTGGTCAATTGCTCTTCGCCGAATTTTTTCAATATCTACACCTTTGAATTTTTCGGGGTTTTTATTAGCAATATCATCCGCTAAGCCTAAGGGGTTATTTTTCATTGTGTATTCCTTAGCGTACAAGTGTTCATATTGCTTTAGGACGTCTCCATTGGTGTCTTTCTCTAAGAAAAAAAGATAGTCGCCCAGATTGCCTCCACCATTTTTCTCAGCCAATTGATAGAGATCAAAGATTTTTTGCTTGTTTTTGTTTTCATCAATGCTTTTTAGTACAAAAGCATCTTTTATAAGGGCAGAAGGGTTGCCCTTATCAACATAAGGCTGCAACATCTTTTTTGCTTGCGCTATCGTTTCTTGATCTCCATCAGCTATTTTATCTTTTACTGCTAGAAACCACATAGATAATGCTTGGAAGTTTCCCATTTCAATAGATTTAAATAGAAGCTCTCTTTTCTTATCTGCTGCATAAAAGGGAATATAAGAAAATAAATCATTAGTCGTTACGGAGTAATAGTACATCGCTTGTGGATCATTATCTTTAAATGCGAGTTTTTTCCACTGAGCTCGAGCCTTGTCTCTCCATTCGCTCCTATCCTCATCACAATTTCCCCAGTATTGACATAAAATATCGCTACCAAGGCTCCACATCGCATAGGGGTTTCCTGCTTCTGCTGAGTCTTTAATATATTCTAAAGATGTGCGCGCATCCGACATCACCTGATTCTCTTTAAGTAGGTAGGCTACCCCATTAAGATAATCCGTTAGTGGACCGTGAATACTGTTTTCTTTAGTTAATTGAATGACTTTCTCAAGGTCATTTCTTACATAGGCATCGATAATTTTATTTTTTATGGATGGGTTGTTAGGGGTGGCATAGGAATAATTACTTAGTATCAATATAATAAAAACGGTAATTTTATATTTTTTAATCATGAAATATTGATATTATGCATTTGTTAATGTTGAAATACAGGGGATGCATTGCTGCATCGCCCTCGTGTGAAAATTATTTAAATGACCAGCCTACAGGGAAATAGTTGATATCTTCTACTGTTTGCAACTTTCTGCTTCTTTCCAGTTGTTTCTGCTCTGCCCACTTAGCGTGGTCAATAGCTCGTGATTGAATATTTTCTAGGTCAACCCCTTCAAAGCTCTCAGGATGCTCCTCCATAATATAATCTGATACTCTTACGGTATTTTTTTTCATAGAGTATTCCAGCATATACATGTACTCATACTGCTTTAGCACATCACCAGAAGTATGCTTCTCTACGTATGATAGAAATCCCCCCATATTACCACCGCCATTTGCTTCAGCCAGTTTATAGAGGTCGATAATTTCTTGTTTATATTTATTTTCATCAAGACTTTCTAGTACAAAAGCCTCATTCATAAGAGCGGAAGGATCTCCTTTTTCTACATAAGGCTGTAATAGCTTCTTAGCTTGTGCTATCGTTTCTTGATCTCTATCAGCTATTTTATCTTTTACTGCTAGAAACCACATGGATAATGCTTGGGAATTTCCCATTTCAATAGATTTGAATAGCAGTTCTCTTTTCTTATCCGCTGCATAAAAGGGAATATAAGAAAATAAATCATTAGTCGTTACGGAGTAATAGTACATCGCTTGTGAATCATTATCTTCAAAAGCGAGTTTTTTCCACTGCGCTCGAGCCTTGTCTCTCCAGCCACTCCTATCCTCATCACAATTTCCCCAGTATTGACATAAAGTATCGCTACCAAGGCTCCACATCGCATAGGGGTTACCTGCTTTCGCTGAGTCTTTAATATATTCTAAAGATGTGCGCGCATCCGACATTACCTGATTCTCTTTAAGTAGGTAGGCTACCCCATTAAGATAATCCGTTAGTGGATCGTGAATACTATTTTCTTTCGTTAATTGAACGACTTTCTCGAGATCATTTCTTACATAGGCATCGATAACTTTCTCTTTAATTGTTATGTTGTCTGCAAGTAAATTGCTTGAAAAAGCTAGTAAAAGAAGGCTGAGTATTAATCTCATTGCCATTTTATCTCCTCTGCATACTCGGGTATCAGTGTTAGTCTTTTTCTATCGGATATGTCGGTGCCAATTTTGTTCATGCTTGTATAAAGGAGTTGTTTTCTTTTAACCATTGTTTCATCTTTATGGTTAATATAAGCAACCCATTGAAAGTATGTGTAGTCTTCTTTAAAGGAGCTATTGTAACTTCTAGTGTGGCCTTTAAAGATATCTACATAAGTTTCACCAGGTATAGGAGTTTCAATAAGTGATTTTCTTTTGCTGCCAAACTCTGCATCAGTATTTAGACTTAATAAAAGATTGGTTACTTGCGTATCATCCAGTTCTTGTGTTGCCTCAAAGAAGTCAGAAATACGTTGCCAGTTATCTGCAAATTGCTGATGCTGGGTAAAAAAATCATCGCTTTTAGTTCCATCATCATTGCAGCGAACTAGAGTTTCATAAAACTGCCTTTCTGCAGCGGTTTGTGTTTCAGTTGTGACCCAATTAATCAAAGTCCATATGGCATTACGTTGGTAGATATTGTCTAATTTCTGACGGGCAGTGAAATCATATTTCTCATCGAAAATATGCTTTATTCCTTGCACTCCGTCATTAATAGTAACGTCTTGTTCAGAAAGAAGCACATTGATAATTCTACCTTTAACTTCTGGAAGTAAGTTCTTAAACCATTTCTCATTATCATTATTTGCTTTTTGTATGATAAATCGTGCAATTTGTGGTGCATGTTCTTGCTTCAATCTATACTTCACAAACATATTTAAAGCATCAAAGCCCATTAGCGCTATTTGGCTGATTCTAAGGCCTGTAATGAGAAATGCTGTGGCGATATCACATACCACTTGGTATGGATCCTCAACTCCTTTATTAACTGCTGCAAGTAGCTTCTCTTTGTCTTCCCGTTTGTAGATGGAGTAGCGTTGTATAGAAAGTACTCTTGTATAGTCTGCCCTGGCGACAATACTGCATATTAAGTTGATAAGCTTTGAAATATGCTTGAGATTGACTTCTGTATGAAGTTTTCCAGAGCCGCCGGTAAATCCGAAAACTGCTCTAGCGGCTAATAGAATAATAAACCTACCATTAAAAACAGTAATCGCAAATTCACCGGAAAGACCAACGCCAACGTTATACTTCAGTTCGTGTTTAAACTCAGCTAGCGTTAACCACGGAATATCAGCAGGGTTCTGTTGAGTGGAGTCTTCTGGGGGCTGCCATAAAACTTTGCCAGATATAGCTCCTCCAAATTCAATACCCGCAAATAAATTAATCCTAGCTTCTACTAGTCCTTTATCTGCGGCCTTATCTCCAAGAGCATCTTGCGTTAAGCTATCTGGAGCTTTTTGGGTAGATACTTTGCCTGCGACCCTGACATTCTCTTCTTGATCTGCGCGCCAACCTGGCTTTAGTTGGTCGGCCTTAATAGGAGTCTCCCCTCTAATACCATTTCGGCCGGTACTATCTGTACCTATACTTACTCCGCTTGAAAGAGCTAAGCTGGCACCCGCATAGCCTCCAACTGTAATCTCCAAGTAAAATTGGAGATTACCAATCTCAAACGTTTTTACTTCTCTGCCCTTAACTGGTTTGTTATCAGGCCCCATTTCCCAGCGTACAGCCTCATATACAATAATAAATCTGCAGTAGTCCGTTTCTTCTCCTTTTGGTGGCCATACACCTTTTAATGTCATCTCCCCCCTCAATGGCTCCCACTTTTTCTCATGTTTGTATGCAACAGGATTTTTTACAGCATCTACAGCACCTGAAAATAAGGCGTTTTTAATGTTATTTTGCGCAATTGCATCGTCTACTTTACTAATACTAAGATTATCCCATGTTGTTTTTTGGGTATAACGTATAAACTGTGCTTCTAGTGACTTCTTAAAAGATCTGCCAATAATCTCTTTGACATATTCTGATGAGGCTAATTCTTTACAGACAACTTCATCAAATTTTTCATCATACATAAGATTGGCTTTCTGATTTGGAAGCAGTTTGTTATCTTTATTTTCTTCTAAAGCAGATAGAGTTTCTTTTAAACTAACCTTCCAGTTGTATTGAAGGTTTTTTCTACGTCTTTTAGAGGGTGGAACTGAGTACCCCTCATTATCATATGCTGAAATCTCGAGAATTTTATCATCAATCGGTGTCGCATTATTTAAATTAAATTTGGATAGAATACTGTTTCGCACAAAGTTAATCTTGGCTTTTGTGCTTAAGCGATAGCACTCTAAAACTGTAACATGCTCTTTCCCATAAAGCTTGCCAGAGTCATCTGTAGATATGCCAGATGCTGAACTTATATTCCACTCAGATTGATTCCAAACTAGCTGTAGTTTACTGTTATGAGAATTATCAATTTTGTCTTTAGAACTACCCATCCATCTTGCATCAAGAGCATTGTAAATAACTTTTCGAGTGGCATTTTCTTTAATTTCTTCGAGGCGGCTCTTTGCTATGCGTTTAAGAAGCAGGGTTGCCTCTAAATCGGTGGTGTTAAATACGGCACCATAAAGGCTTTCCATTTCTGCGGTGTCTTTTTTTATTTTCTTATCTAGAAATTTTATAAGATATATACAGATAAAATAGCCGATGATTTCACTTTTAGGCGGTGACCAGCTTTCTTCTTCTGCTAGCTTCGATACTGTACTTATTTGATCGCTATAAATCTTCTCACTATCAGTATCACTTATAATTTCTAGCTCGAGTAATATTTTTCTAACGGTTTCATTTGAGATGGTATCTTCATCTCGAAGATAGCTGATGATTTTTTCCTTTGAAAAAAAGCCGTCAGTTTCAATAAGAGATTTTGGTATTTTCCAGTACTCTTCTACTGATATTACTTGCTCGGGAATGATTATTCCTAAGGTATTTAATACAAAAGAGCTCTCGATAAATTTTTTCCAATATATTGATGATAAAAAAACGTTTTCTGATAACGTAGCAACCTTTTCAATATATTCTTCTTTGAATTTATCAAAATTTCTGCCTTGATATTTTTCAGCGATATCTCGCCAAGACTCCATAGCTGAAGAGGATTCTTTTATTGCTGAGCTTTCACTATTTAGGCTGGACGCATTTTCCATTCTATGAAAAAGTGAGCTGCGTGCTTCATCGATTTCGCCAAGACTAACATGCCTTTTCTTTTCTTCCTTAGTAACTATCTTGTCTTGGTACTCAACTAAGCCAAGGGCCTCAGCCTTCTCAATAGCTAGCTCTTTATATTTTTCAGAAGTTTTCTTTAACTTTGATACATATACTGCAAGAAATCTTCTGCGCTCACTTGCTAGACTGAGTTCAAGAGCAGTTTTTGGAACTACTATATTTTTATTTTTTTTCTGTTCTTCTTTCTTTTTATTGATCTCTTCAATATTTTCTTTTTCAATGACTGAATCCTTCACTACAGAGTTATAGTGTTGGATGAGCCATTCTTCTTTAGGCTTAAACGCTTTTTCTAAAGTTGATGGTCTGAGCGGGTCAACAACATTGTTATTAAAGTCGTCCAAAGCTAGACTTAATGAAATCTCGTTTTGAATATACTTTTCTCTTTCATTTTTATCGTCAATCAGAAAGGCGTATTCAAACGGCTTGAAAATTTCAAGTATCCCAAGTTCTTCTAGCTTTTGGAAAGTTTGCTTCCTATTTTCGTCAGACTGCTCTGTTCTATAACTATTCATTGCTTCTTCTAGAAGCTTTTCTTCTTTCTCAAACTCTTGCTTGGTTTCGTCATTGAGTAGAAACCAAGCAGATTTCACTCCGCCAGATTTTTTAGGGATACCTGGAAAGTAAACAAGATCAACATAGTCTCCAGGCTTTGAGCAAATTAACTCTTTAGGATCAACAGGTGTGACCTTTGGTAGTTTTATCTTTCCCGGATCTTTAAGGTCTATTACTTCGTCAGGTTTGATCTCACCATCAAAAAATACTGTATTAAAATCACGGAGTGTATCAGTGGAAAAGTTGTAAATATCTTGAAGACTGACACCAACTTTATCGGCGAGTTCTTTAATGGCATCGATAGGATTGACTTCACTAAAATCTTTATCCATATCTATAGACATATTGGATGTGTTAGTGTTCCCTGTCATTATTTGTCCTTATCAAAATCGTTTAATATTTCAATATCTTTTTGGCTTAACTCGAACCATGCAGTCTTATTTTTTTGCCTTTTTTGTTCAGGCTTATGAAGTATCCAATTCCATACTTGTGCTTGATCTAAATGATTATTGGTCTTCCATATCCAACGCTCTGCAGGGCCAAGTAAGGAATGTATTGATTCTTCCGGAAGTGTACTGATCCAGTAGCTGAGTAGCTGTGGTGAGTAAAACCTAAAAAGATTCTTTCTATTTTTATCTCTTACAAAAACCAATGACCTTAAATGATCAACGATCTCATCAAAACTGCAATGATATGTGATGAGTACTGTACTACTTGACCAAATTGCATTTTGGTTCACAAAACTTATTAATTCGCTTTTTTCATATAAATCGACAACTACAGGAGCTATTGATTTATATTCTTCTGCTTGTGTGTTCTCATATAAATTTTCCCAATTTAGCTGATCTTCAATTTGGGATATTTCATTTAGCCAGTGATCAACCCTAGCGGTATCTATAACGAGACAGATATTCGAGTGGCTATCTAATTTCAGATCGAACTCATCACCCATTGGCTGAAAGTCATGAATAATAAAATTGTCGGCCATAGATCAGTTACGCACGACAAGGGCAGACAGGGTCATTACACATTTCTATTCTTCCATCTCGCTGGCAATACTCTACTCGCGATAAATCACGTCGGGCTAACTGGACTATTTTTCCCCCTTCAGACGGGTAGCCCCCTGAACTGGCATAGGTTTTATCGCCAATCATGACGCTACCATTACCTTGGACGATAACACCGCCATGTACTGTTCTATCACCCATTCGTGCGGCCGGTTTGCCGTTGATGAAAACGGTCGCGGAGCCAGCGGCGATAGCATCGGGTGGGGCATTGCAGACCAATTTGTCGCCTACGCGTGCTTGGGGCAGACCACCGGAAAAGACATTTGAAGAGCCACTACTGACAGGTCCTCCTTTGTGAGGTGTCTTGCCTCGTTTGGCTGGGCAGGTGTGATGGTGTGATGAGGTTGCTGCGGGTTTACCCATGATCATTCCCTGAATTGGTCATATGCGAAGTAGCAGCTGTAGTGTCTTCGAGATATTCCCAGACTTGTACGGCCCTCCAGCTACTGAAGCTTTCCGAATTTATGAGTAATGCGTTTTTCAGTAACCGGTTTTGTAGATTTTGCTGCTGTTGCCAAAGGAGTTTTACTAGCCCTTCCATACAGCCTAATTCACCCAAGGTTTTAAAAGGTAGGATCATCTCGGGGAGATCGGCCTGATTACTCCATGCGCTATGAATTAGCTGCCCTTTCTCTTCATCATCAGTGCCAATGCTATTCGCTGCATAGACTAGGCTACGTCTTGAGGTATTTTCACTGATCGAATTAAAAGCTTTCTCACAGAGTAAGGAATGAGCACTTACCTCGATTTGTGAGTCATGCTGGTATTCCAGATGGCTGGTGATATACCTCAGACCAGTGGTTGAGGGCTCAAATAGGACTGCCAGTGAGCCTTCACAATAGTGCTGCGAGAAGTCTACTGGACGGTTGCCTTTAGGTTGAGGGCTGTCCGCAGCAATCACTAAGACTTTTTGTCCTTTGTCCAAGTAGTCTTTCAAACGCTTGCCAGCAGCAGCAAATGCGCAGTTGCCTTGTTGGTATACGTGTAGGCGAGAATAGTTCAGGATGAACTCTTGGTCAGTGAATGGCCTGAGCCCTTCGGTTAATCGCTGGGGAGATGTCGCTGGTAATAGTGCGAAGACCGGTATATTGCTTTCACAAATCTCGTTCGCGATTTCTATGAGAGGCTTTAATAAGTCTTTCAGACGTGCCGTTTGCTCTGCGGAGCTGGATGTCAGGCTTTTGCATAGTTGATACGACTTACGGCCAAAAGGAATCTGAGAAGACTCCGCCTCTCTGGCAAAGTCCCCAGTGATGGGAAATTTTTTTAGATTACCTAACTGAAAATGCAGTGTTTTCAAGTGGACGGCTGGCAAGGAAGAGTCATGCATCGTCGTCACCCATAAATGCATTGACTAAATATTCTTTTTTCAGCCTATTGGCCTGCTGATGCCAGCAATGGGAGAGAGCAAAGCGGTGGCCTTGAGAACCTCGGAGCCATATCTGATCCTGATGCGCAGGGTCCAGCAGATTCTGGCCAGCCAGCAGGTAGGCGCCATCACGACGTTTGAGTGTGTTAAGCCAGCGTTCAAAGGGGAGCATGGTATCTCCCCACAGCTCTTGTTGATCATACATATCGTCATCGATTAAAAACGACAGGACTTCTGCGGGTGGTGAGCTATTGTCAGACATAAGCCAGATGTGATGCTGAAGGCCAATAAATTCTTCAATCTCCTCCAGTTCATACAGCTCATTATCCCAACGCGATAGCCACTCTTTATCCAGAGATAAATACCCAAAGTGCTCGAGGCTTTCCGGGTTTTTGATGACGGGAAGCTCGTCGTCCTCTTTGTAATCACGCTGTTTCAAACGTGCTACACAACGTTCAGAGAGCGCGTTGGCGCCGATGAGAACCTGCAGCTCTTCGATATCAAAGTCATTAATTGAGGACGGGTCTTCAACCAGCTGGTTTACGCGCGCGAGTAGACTGTCATAGCTGTGCTCCCGCATTGCCTGTTGGCGCCACTCCTCATTTTTAAGTGCGGGCACCAGAATCATCTTCTGGAACCAGGCGTAGCAGAACATGAGGGATTCCACTTGCCAGGCGACCGGCTGAACACCGAGCCCAGCCTGTAAGTGAGCTAAAAGCCGGTCTCGTTTGGGAGACTCCCGCTCTTCAAGCCCTTGCAGAATAACGCTGTTTTCATAGCCGTGTAGTCGCAGCCAAAGCTCTGTCCAGTAAACAGGCTCGCCATAACTCATGGCGTCTGCACGTGTGGTCAGTGTCGAGATAAAGTCAGTCGGGATGCTGGTGGCAAGATGGGACAGCCAGTCAGGCCAGTCTTCAGGGAGGCGCTTACCAAGGTAGGGAGTCGCAATCTCTTTGAGAAGCAGCAGGATCTCCTGGTCGTAGTGACGGAGATCCCGTGCCGTGACTAAACGATTATTGGCTGCGGACGTCCGTAAATGCAGCCTGTCGCCAAGCAGCCCAATCATCAGTTCAGATTAATTTTGCCGGCGATCTTGGTGATCTTACTGGCTTTTTCAGTCGTGTTATTGCCTTCAAGGGTGATGGTGCCATCACTTTTCATGGTCAACTTTGAGCCACCCACTTCCAGAATGATTTCACTACCGGCTTTTAGCTTGAAGACTTTGCCGACGTTCAGTACATCGTTATTACCAATGTTGGTTTCACGATCAACACCTACATCTGTCAGCATGTTATTTTTGACCAGCTCCTGCTGATCTTTCTCTGCCTGAGTGTAGAAGAGCTCTTTGTCCTTGAGATCTTCAAAGACCAGACCGTTGTAATTATCCATGCCGCCGCCTTTGGAGCTACGGCTGATAATTCCGCTCTGGGTTTTACTTTCTGGCAAAGCTACAGGATGGTTATTAATGCGGTTATAGACACTGCCGATGATCATTGGCTGGTCGGGATCCCCCTCCAGGTATTGGATGATGACTTCATCATCAATACGCGGAAAGAAGAAGACACCGCGGTTATCTCCCGCCCAGATTTGGGCAACTCGAACCCAGCAGGAGCTGCGCTGCTCTAGATCCCAGTGGAAGCAAACATGAACGCGGCCATACATGTCGATATGGATTTCTTCACTGCCATCACTATTGGCTTCGGCAACCACGCGTGCTGTTTGCAAGCCGTAAATACGTGGTAAATGGTTAGGGAAATCATCGCCATTGATCAGACGAGGGCGATAGATCACGTCGCTGGGCAGCACTTCGATCCGGTTGCTGTAATTATCGCCTTCCTGTCCCTGTTCACCGATGTTATCCGCTGAAGAGGCCGTTATGTCGATCGCCGTGATCACATAGTTCTTGCCCACTTCGCGTTCATCTTCATGGCGTTTAAAGCCGAAGATGCCACCTGGATGGAAAGAGCGACAGTTACTCTCGCCCGAACCATTGCGCTGGTCATATTGCAGCGCCTCGAGTTGAGTCTGTGCTGTGATGCTGGGGCGAGCAATGTTCTCAGCCTCGGCGATGTACTTATAGACTTCCGTAACGCCCTGCTGGTCGGCCTGAGCCGGGTTTTCCTGTAATGCACGCGGGAGTGTATCGGGAGCAAGGAAATTATAACCCTGCTGACGAACTTTTCCGCTGGGAATACGGTCAACACCGCTCCAGACAAACAGGTGGGATTCGGCCAGGTCGCCGGTGAAGTAGGCAACGTCTTCTTCCAGACAGGGAACATACACCGTGGTGTCATCTGCCATGACTAGCGTATGAGTGCTATCGGTATGCTCAAAGAAGAAGTAGATGCCTTCGTGTTGCAGCAGGCGGCAAACCAGATTCCAGTCGCTCTCGCCATACTGCACTTTGTAATCGAAGGTGGGGTAGCTGCCGCTGGTGCGGTCATCAAACTTGACGCTGTGCTCACCCAGCACCTGCTTGACGATCTCCAGCGGGGTCATCTGCTGGAAAATACGATTTTGCTGACGTTGTGTCAGGAAAAAAGCCTGGGGGCGAATCACCAGATCGTAATCACGGTGCACTTCATCCAGGGCTTCAGCCGGGGTTCGCGAACCACGGGAGATGACTTCGATAACGATACCGTTGTAGGCCTGTTCGCCTACCTTGCCGATATCAGCATGAACGGGAATATTGATGGTGACCGGTGTGCCCAGTAGCTCGTTGGGATCAATTTCCATCGAGTTGGTGTGCACATGGGCCGTCATCAGAGACAGCTTGGACAGGCCTTCGCGAATATGCACCTTGTCGAGCATCAGGCTGTCCTGGCCTAATGTCGTGGTGATGAAGATGTTCTTGTCCGATTGGGTAGCGTACATGCTTGCGTCCATTGCAAGGTGGCAATCCCCGGCCACCTGAAAATGTCAAAAGTGCGTTCTGTTACTGGTGCTGACTGTCGATGCGGTCGGCCTCAGAGAACAGTTTTTGTGCATCACGTAACTGGTTGGCATCGACCAGCTGGTTCCCTTGCTGGCGATAGGTTTCCGCTAACTGATGCCACAGGGCCTGAGCCGGTTCGAAGTCTTCCGGTACTTCCCGGGTCAACTCTGCCAGTGCCATTTTGGCTGTTTGCAGGGAAGTCGAGTCGGCGGCAGAAGCAATCTCTTCCGAGAGGGCATCGACCCGATCCTGCAGGGCAACATCGGCAGCCGAGTAGGGGAATTCGACTTTCTGGCCGGATTCCTTGGCCGTGTTATAGGCCTCCATGGTCTGCTTCGCCTGCTGGACCTCGTTAACCTCGGTCACACTCTGATCAACCTCTGGCATACCGGCGAAGAAGACTTCCCCGACTTTGCGCAGCGTATCGAGCTCAGCATTATTCTCACCTTTGGACAGCGCGGTTTGCATCGCTGAGGTGTAGGTTTCCGTCGCTTTGGTCGAAGGCAGCGGCTTGTAATCGCGATTCAGCTGCTGCAGGCCCTTCAGGTGATCCATCAATGCTGCGTAATCCTGCGCGGTCTGATACTTACCTTGCTCAAGCATGGTGTTGAGCTGATCATCCAGTGCCTGAGTGCTACTCAGCCAGCTTTGCTCAAGTGTCGATTCCAACGTCTGCAGACGAGCAGAGTCAGGGAAAACACCCAGTGCATCTTTGACCTTATCGGTCACCGCGTAATAATCCGGATAACCGGAGTCCTGCTGCTTTAACGCCGCCTCAACCTGAGAGTCGAAGTAGTCCAGGATGGCTGGACGCTGGCTTTGTACATAGCCAAGCACTTCCGTGCGATCTTCCGCATTGGCGCTTTCCAGTGCATCCAGCAGCGTGGCTGCATCAGCTCCTTTCAGGTAATCCAGTTTATGGGTTTGTGCGATTTGCTGATCCAGAGTTCCCAGTTTGTTCTGATAGTCCTGATACGCTTGCTGGCCCGCGTACGCCGCACCTGCCAATACCACGACCACTGCCGCAGCAGCGACAAACTTGGGCGCAGAGGACTTTTTGTCCATGTTTTCAAGAATTTGCGCTACCTCTTTGGGGCGCTTGTTATTCTCGAATTGCAGGCCGTCCTTGAGTGCAGACCATTGCTTGCCATTCAGGTGTGCGGGCTTTTCTGCCTTCACTTTTTCTGCACGTGCTTTGTCTGCAGGTTTGCGCTGGTACGGATGCTTGCTGGTCAGCAGTTCATAAGCGATACAGCTGAATGAGTAGACATCATCACGATGGGTAGGCATCGCGCCTTCAAGCAGCTGCGGACTGGCATAGGCAGGGGTGTAGCCCTGTACCGGAGCCGTCGCTTCGGGGTCTGGTGCCGCGTAGATATCTTTGTGTAGCGGGTCATCACTGGCGACACCGAAGTCCAGCACTTTGATCAGGCCCTTACGAGTCAGCATGATATTGCTGGGCTTGAGATCCGCATGGACAACTCCCTGGGATGAGGCGTAGGCCAGGGCTTCAGAAATCTGGCGCAGAATCTTCATCGCGCCTTCGTAGTTCAGACCCCGCGGGCGAGAACTCTTGATAACGGTATCCAGCGTCTCGCCATCCAGCCATTCCATGACAAGATAGGTGCGTGGTGCAGTGCTGTTAGCAAGGCGCTCCTGGCCAACGCTGAATACGCGGATAACATTGGGGTGAGACAGCTGTTGCGATTTGCGGGCCTCGGCAATCAGCAGGTGTTGCGCCTGGGGATGTTCCAGCAGATGCGGCTGAAGAATCTTAACGGCAACATGACAGTCCTTGATACCTTCACTTTCTAGTAAAAGATCGCGCGCGCGGTAGATATCACACATACCACCACGGCCAATCTGGTCTTCCAGCAGGTAACGGTTCTCAAGCGTTGTGCCTTTCAGCTGATTGTGGCTGCCGGTTTCAGCGCCCACTGGTGTTTCCAGCACTTGAGTTGTGTCAGAGAAAACAGTGGTCATGTCGGCATCATCGGTGGCTTCTGAGGAAGTCGCCGAGTGTGGTGCCGTGTCAGCTGAGGAGGTTGCCTTGACCTTCGCTTCCTGTGTTTCAGGTGTCGCAGTCTGAGGAGTAACCTGAGCGGAAGTCTCTTGGTTAGTGGCTTCCGAGTCGGTGGAAGATTCCGAAATGACCCTGTCCATGTCGTCTCGCTGTATAGCAGTAAAGATAAATCACCGGAGGCCCCTCCGGCGTGGAGTGCGTAAAGTACATAAAACGCTCTATGTAAATCAAGGATAAGTTTTGTAACTTTAATTGTCTCGCCGTCTTGACTTGGCGCATCGGTCTGCGTAACTTTGTCGCCCCAATTGAGGGATGAAACAGACTGCTACATCCCCTCCGAACCTGAGAACGTGCTGCCTGCGGATGTTTTTCAATCCCGCTGCGGTACGTTTTTTTGTTGCTAAATTGTTGATTTTGCACAGATTCGGCGGCGTAACGTACGGCTAGATAAGTTGACACGCCAGTTACGTATTGAAAGTTGTAATGCAAGGAAGGGGCGCCTGCACATGGACATGGAACTTGAGCTTTCCATTAAGAGCTATCACCGACTGACTCCCGATCAGGAGTCCGTTAAGGTCTTTGGTCCGCAGGGCGGCACCATCGGTCGTTCCGAAAAGGCGGACTGGTACCTGCCTGATCCGGCCCGTGTTCTCTCTGGTATTCATGCCAGCATCGAAAAAGACGGTGACGGTTTCGTCGTCACTGATATGTCCACCAATGGTTTGTTTATTAATCGTAGCGTTGATGCGCTGGGTAAAGGCAATCGTCATGTCCTGCAGGACAAAGACATGCTGCAGCTTAACGATTACGACATCGAAGTGGCCTTGCGCCAGAAAGCCCGTGTTGCTGAGCCACTGGTCGCAGCGCCCATTGCAGCACCTGAACCCAAGCCAGAGGCTTCGGTTGCCCCTGTTGCGGCACAGATGGCAGAGCCGGAAAGCGCGGCTTTTTCAACCTCTTCTGCAGGTATTCGCGGGATGAGCCAGTTGGGATTGCAGGATCACTTCCCCACGCCTCAGGGGCATGCTCCCGCGGCAGGTAACGGCACACAGATCCCTGAAGACTGGGACTGGTTAGCGGAACCTGAGCCTGCACCTGTTTCCAACCGTTTTGATGAATTCCTTCGTGATGAGCCGGTGGCAGCGCAGCCTGTTGCGCCAGCGCCAAAGGCTGAACCTGCGGTCGTTAAAGCGCCTGCTCCTGCGCCTGTTGCAGAGGTGGCTGCTCCGGAACCTGTTATTGCTCCTGAACCGGTTGTCAAACCTCAGCCTGCTATGCCTGAGGCGCCAGTCTTCGCACAGCCCGAACCGGTGGCAGAAAAGCAACCTTTGCCTGTTGTGGAAGTGCCTGTGGATGCTCCGCCAGTTGAGCCTCAACCTGCTGCCAAAGCACCAGAGCCTGAAGTCAAGGTGGCTCCAGCGCCTCAGTCTGTGAAAGCGCCCGCTCCTAAAACTGCACCTGAAACACCCTCGACAGTTGATGCCGCTACAGAGCTGGCTGCGCTGAAAGCTTTTGTTCGTGGTTTGGGGATTCATCCTGATATGGCGCCGGCGGACCATGACCCACAGTGGTGGGAAACCGTGGGTGGAGCCACTCGTCAGCTGCTGGAAGGCTTGCTGATTGCTCTGCGTGAGCGTTCACGCTTCAAGAGTGAGTTCCGTGTTAACCAGACGCAGTTCCGTGCTGCCGAGAACAATCCACTCAAGTTCTCTGCCAGTGTTGAGGATGCCGTGCATAACCTTTTCAACCGTCGCTCCAGCTCCTTCATGAGTGCTGAAAAAGCCATTGCCGATGCCTATGCAGATATCGCAGGCCACGAAAAGGCCTTGCTGCAGGGGGTTGATGGTGCGGTGAATGGTCTGCTTCGCCAGCTGGACCCTGAAAGTATCAGTCAGCGTCAGTTCAAGGAAGGTATGTTCGACAAGTTCAATCCGGCACGTAAGCAGGCCAATTACTGGCAGCTCTATACCGAGTTGCATGAGAGCCTGATGGAAGACTCTCGTGGTCGCCAGCAAAGCTATCTGGATGACTTTATTCAGGCCTATGAAACGGCAGAGCGTGCTCCTCAGGGGCATTAATCACTTTTCAGTTAAACGCATGAAGTTCAGGGAAATGCCAAGAGGAAGCCAGGGGATCATGACCATTCTGCGCAGCATGTTGTTGGCCATTGCCACGGTTGTCGTTCTGTCCGGTTGCGGAACGATGAATAGCGTTGTGCCTCCTTCTACCGATCTTGAGTTCAACGTTGCCAAGGACGTGAACCCTGATCCTAACGGACGTCCATCTCCGGTGGTGGTGCGTGTTCTTGAGCTTAACTCTCGTAGTGTCTTTGATTCACAAGACTTTTTTGCCCTTTATGACAATCCTGAGGCCGCTCTGGGCGAGGATTTGTTGAGTAAGGACGAGTTGGTTTTGGAACCTGGCGAGGAAAAATCCTACGAAATGCGTCTGGATCGTAAAACGCGTTTTATTGCCGTAATGGCCGCCTATCGGGATCTTGAGCATTCGCGCTGGCGTGATGTGGTGGTGGCCGATCCGGAAGGCTACGACAGCTTTGATGTAAAAATCGGCAAACTGTCGATCTCCATCAAAGACTGATTCCACGGTCAACGTTTTATCAGTACACCGTAATACCTCGGGGAAACAGGGATGAGTCAGTACAGCAAGGTAATGTGGAGTGAAGGGATGTTCCTTCGCCCTCAACATTTCCAGCAGCAGGAGCGTTACTGGGCAGATCAGTTAGGCGGCTTGCAGGGCCTTCTTCATTCCTATGGCTGGGGTGTGCTGCAGCTGACTCTGGATGAGGGCATGCTCAACCTTGGGCAGATTGCGCTGCGCGAAGGCGAGCTGATTCTGCCTGATTTCACTGTCGTGCGGATGCCCGGTAATGATCCGTTGCCAGAACCCTTTCTGGTGGAGTCTGGTGTTCGTGATGAACTGGTGTATCTGGCTGTGGCGGCGGACAAAGCCTACGGTCTGAACGTTGGCATGGGTGGTAAGCAGGAAAGCATCACCCGTTATCACTGGGCCGATGAAGATGTCATCGACAATTCTGTTGGTCAGGAAGCCAATGACACCCTGCAGGTGGCAAAATTATCCATGAGCTTCAAGCTGGGTAGCGAAGACCTGAGTGGTTATATCGCGATCCCGGTGTGTCGCATTCGTGAAGTCAGTGAAGAGGGCGTTATTCGCCTCGATAAGCGATATATCCCACCGAATGTGAGTGTTTCCCACAATCCTATTCTGACCAGCATGCTCAAAGAAGTGATGGGCATGCTCAAGCAGCGCGCCGATGTTTTGGCCGCGCGTCTTAGTCAGGGTCAGGCGGCTGCCAGCTCGGTAGCGGATTTTCTTCTGTTACAACTGCTCAACCGCTTTGAACCTGCGCTGACGCATTTGTCGCATCTTCGCCTGCTGCATCCTGAGCGTCTTTATAACGAGTTACTCTGTCTTGCCGGTGAGCTTGCGACCTTTGTCAGTGATAACAAGCGTCCGCCTGCATTGCCTCGTTATCAGCATGAACAGCTGACAGAGATTTTTGGCAATATTCTGGTTGTGCTGAACCAGTCCCTGAGTACCGTGCTTGAGCAGGCCGCTACTCAGTTGACAATGACTGTCAGTCGTTTTGGTATTCGTGTGGCAGAACTGCCCGACAAAAAATTGCTGCAGGGCTCTTCCTTCGTCCTGGCGGTGCGCGCCGACATCAAAGTCGAAGAGCTGCGCAAGCGCCTTCCTGCCCAGATCAAGATCGGCCCGGTCGAGCTTATCCGTACGCTGGTCAACAACCAGATCCCAGGTGTGCCTGTGGCCCCCTTGCCTGTTGCACCTCGTGAAGTGCCTTATCATGCCGGCTATCACTACTTCCAGCTAGAACAGGCTGGAGAGTACTGGGAGCGTCTATCGACCAGTGGCGGTCTTGCCATTCACCTTTCCGGCGACTATCCCGCCCTCGATATGGAACTCTGGGCCATTTCCGGTTAATCCCGGCTCGGTACCAGAAGGAGATCACGGATGTCAGATTCAACCATCATTAAACCGCGCCCCGGTGGCCGCTTATCTTCCAACGAGCGTACCGCCGCCCGTCGTGGTGATTTCACCTCCCCTATGGGGTCGGATGATCGCACGGTGCTTCAGCAAAAACCGGCAGCCAGTGCGCGAGTTCAGAAACTACCGACCCTCGAAGATAACCCGCTGGTGGACTACGCCGGTCCGATGCTGTCTCTGGTGAGCCACCTTCGCCGAGTAAGCCATCACGCAGATGTCGAATCACTGCGCCTGCGTTGTATCGATATGATCCGCGAGTACGAGCAAGCGCTGCGCCAGCATGATATCGCTACAGAACAGCGTGAAGCCGCTCGTTACTGCATGTGCTCCTTCATCGATGAGGTTGTGCTGAATACCCTTTGGGGTGAGCAGTCGAGCTGGGCATCCCACAGTTTGCTGTCGACCTTCCACAGCCAGACCTGGGGCGGTGAGCATTTCTATTCGCTGCTGGATGATGCGCTGAAACAGCCTGCTGGCCATGCGCAGATGCTGGAACTTCAATACCTCTGCCTGAGCCTTGGCTTTATGGGCAAGATGCGAGTGGAGCAGCAAGGCCAGGAGAAACTTGAACGGTATCGTGAGCAGTCCTATCAGGCGCTGAAAAGCCTGCGCGAAGAGCGTGACAAAGCGCTGACGCCAAACTGGGAAAGTGCTGTACAGAAGCGCGAGTCTAACCTGCGTTCCGGCATTCCTTTCTGGGTTGTACTGGCCGTTGCCTTTCTGGCTCTGCTGGGCATCTACATGACCTTTAGCTACCGCCTTAGCCAGGAGTCCAATGGCTTGTATGCCAATTTGGCCTCGCTGGTACCGACGCCCGTAGTGAAAGAGGCAACTCCTGCCCAGGCTGAGGAAGTCGCCGAGAAACGTGATGAAATCGATGTACTTCGTCAGCGTCTGCAAACCGAGATTGATCGTGGCCTAGTAGAGATTTCTGCGATGCCTGATCGCACACGTATTACCCTCGGTTCCGAGGCCATGTTTGCCTCTGGCAGTGCGGATATCAAGGAAGCCTTCATGCCGATCCTGAGTAAGATCGGGACGGTGCTGGAAGGCACGGAAGGACGCATTCTGATTACCGGTCACACGGATAATCAGCCTATTGCGACCAGCAAGTATCCCTCCAACTGGCACCTGTCGCTGGCGCGAGCCACCGAGGTGTCCAATGTGTTGTCCAAGAGTGCGAATCTGCAAGGACGTCTGTGGCCTGAAGGCCGCGGCGCTAACGAGCCGCGTTACGGTACGGACACGCCGGAAGAGTGGGCGAAAAATCGTCGCGTCGAAATCGATCTGCTGTATTGATCGACAGGCTAAGGTGTAAGGAAACTCCCGTTATGACACTTCGACAATTTGGCCGATCTACGTGGAATGTAATGACTTCCCGCGTGTTTCTTAGCGCGATCGGTATTCTCTGTCTTGCACTGCTGATCTGGTTTGGTGGTCCGTTAGTGGCGATCGCCGGCAGCGAGCCTCTCGCCGGTGTGCTCAGCCGTTCGTTGGTGATCGCTGCCATTGTTCTGTTGTGGGCCATTTTCAGCATTGTCGGCTATCTGAGCCGCAAGCGTCGTGATCAGGCGGTTGTGCAAAGCCTGGTGGAAGGCGAAGACGAAGGTGCCGCTCAGGATGAGCACACTCGCAAAGAAATCGAGACTCTGCGCGATCGTATTTCCCGCGCCATGGAAGTGCTGAAAAAGACTCAGCTCAGCAAAGGCCGCAGCATTTATGATCTGCCCTGGTACATTCTGGTTGGACCTCCCGGCTCCGGTAAAACGACTGCGCTTCAGCATTCAGGCCTTGAGTTTCCGCTGAAAAAGGAAATGGGCCTGGATTCACTGCAAGGTGTCGGTGGAACCCGTTACTGTGACTGGTGGTTTACCAACAAGGCCGTATTGATTGATACCGCTGGCCGTTACACCACTCAGGACAGCCATGCTGAACATGATTCCCGTTCGTGGCTGGGCTTTTTGGGCCTGCTGAAAAAGTTCCGTCCGCGCCGTCCGGTCAATGGTGTGTTAGTGGCCATCAGTATTGCTGATCTGATCAGCAAAACGCGTACCGAGCGCAATTTGCACGCCCGTGCGATCAAGCACCGTATTCAGGAGCTTAAAAATCAGCTGGGCATGAATTTCCCGGTCTACGTGCTACTTACCAAATCGGATCTGGTGGCGGGTTTCTCTGAATTCTTTGCTGAGTTGACACCGGATGAGCGTGAGCAGGTCTGGGGTATCACTTTCAACATGGAAGCGGAAGACCCTGAAAAAGGCGTGGTTGGCGAGTTCAATAAAGAATTCCATGCCTTACTTAAACGCCTGAATGAAATGGTCCCTGAGCGCTTGCGCGTTGAGCGCAACATGGAAAAGCGTGCGGCTATTTTTGAGTTCCCGCGTCAGATGCGTCTGCTGCAGTCCGCTGCCGATGATTTTCTTAAGGAAGTGTTCACTCCGAATACCTTTGAAGAAGCGCCGTTATTGCGTGGTGTCTATATTGTCAGCGCCACACAGGAAGGTCGTCCCATCGAACGCGTCGTTTCGCAAATGGCTGCAGGTCTGGGTTTGCAGGATGTGCAAACGCGTGAGCAGAACAGTATGGACGGGCGCAGCTACTTTGTGCGTCAGGTGCTGGAAGGTGCCATTTTCCCTGAGCAGAACCTTGCTTCAACGAACCAGTACCATGACCGCCAGAGCAAATGGCTGTTGCGTGGCTCCGTGGCGGCATCGGTCGCGCTACTCGCAGGTGGTGGTTATCTGTGGTGGAGCAGCTATAGCTGGAACGCTAACCTGATTCGTACCGCGGAAGCATCTGTGCAGCAGTATCAGGGCATGATGGATTCACTGGGCGATAAGGACATCAGCGACCGGGTTCGCCAGCTTAGCCAATCTCTGGACTCTCTGGCGAACCTGCCTGCCGGCGTCAATGCCGTCGGGCTGGATGGCGATGAGGTACGCGGTTTTGGTCTGTATCAGGGCGACAAGCTCAATCAGCCAGCGACAGCGGCTTATCAGCGTGCACTTCAGTACCAGTTTGTACCTCATCTGAATCAGGCTCTGGTCAGTGAGATGCAGGATAACCAGGACTACCTGGAATACCTGTACGAGACTCTTAAAACGTACCTCATGTTGTACCAGCCCGAGCACCGTGACGATGGGCAGATCAAAAGCTGGTATGAGCTTTATCTGAGTCGCAAGTTTGATGGCGAGCAGAACGAGAAAATGCGCGCCTCCTTGATGAATCATCTGAACAATCTGCTGGCCATGAACGTGCCGATTTCCGGCATGGATGATCAGGCCGTTGCTGATGCCCAAACCGCCCTGCAAGGCATGTCCCTGTCGGAGCGCGCCTACCAGCGTCTGAAAACGGAAACGCAGGATAGCCATATCCCGTCTTTCCGATTGAGCGATGTGCTGGCGTCTCAGAGTCTTGGAATTATTGAGCGGGCTGATGGCAAACCGTTGCAGGAAGAGATTCCTGGCCTCTTTACCTATAACGGCTTCCATGGTCTGTTCCAGGTTGAAAGCAAGCGTATTCTGAACCGTTTGACCGCTGATTCATGGGTGTATGGCAACCAGTCAGATGTGGCCGCGATGGACCCGGATGTACTGCAGGAGCAGGTGCGCCAGAAGTACTACAACGACTATATCTTCCAGTGGCAGTCGCTTCTGTCACAGGTTCGTCTCAAAAAGTTCAACACCATTGCCGAAGGGGCTCATATTGCCCGCGTGCTAAGTGGTCCTGAGCAACCGCTACAAAGCATTATTCGTGCAGTACAGCGTAATGTTGAACTTACCCGTGTGAATACTGACGGTCTGGTGAATAAACAGGCGGCGGAAGTGGCGGGGAAAGTCGCTGAAACCAGAACGAACCGTCTGACACGCTATCTGCCAGATACGCCGATTGATCAGATGAAAGTATTGCCAGGCAAGGAAGTCGAGCAGGCGTTTGGGCCAATTCTGGCCTTTGATGATGCGCAGATGAGCTCACTCGAAGCCCAGCTGCAGCAGATGTACCGCAACCTCGATAATCTGGCGAATGCTGATGGTAGCGACAAAGCCGCGTTCCTGTCGCAGATGGACGGCAAAACCAGTAAAGAGCTGGGCAACATTTTCAAGGACATCCAGCGGGAGATGCCTGGTGACCTGGGAAACTTACTCGGCCCTCTGAACACCCAGTCTCAGGAACTGGCAAAAGAGGGGGCCAAGTCTCATCTCAATGATATCTGGAAGTCTCAGGTCTACGGTGAGTTCCGTCAGGCGCTGAAAGGTCGCTATCCGCTACAGAGCTCCAGCAAGAAGGATGTCACGCTCAAGGACTTTGGCCGGTTCTTCGGTTATGGCGGCACCATGGATCGCTTCTTCGAGCAGTATGTCTCACCTGTAGTGGACACCTCGGGTGATCACTGGAGCTTTGAGAAAGATATTGGCATGTCAGACAGCAGCCTGAAGATGTTTGAGAACGCACGGCGTATTCGCGACTCCTTCTTCGAGCCAGGCTCTCAGGTGCCCAAGGTGGAGTTCTCACTGGAGCCGCGCACGCTGGATCGTGATGTCATTAGCTTCCTGCTGGAAATTGATGGACAGCAGCTGTCTTATCGACACGGCCCGACGCGCCTGAGCAAGTTCAGCTGGCCGGGGGATGGCAGTCAGCAAGGAGTACGTCTGGTCTTCACTGAGCCTGACTCTGGCAAGACTATTACGGATAACTATCCCGGTGCCTGGGGCTGGTATCGCATGCTGGATGCACTGGCGGCGCAGCGTCATGCCACTGTACGAGACAAACAGCTGGATATCAGTATCAAGGGCTATACCGCCAGTGTCGAACTGGTACCAAGCAGTGTGTATAACCCGTTTTGGAGTGCTGAGCTGAGGGGGTTTGAATGTCCAACGACGCTGTAAAGGGTTACGGCTATTTTGGCAAGGTACCCTTTCGCGGGGACTTTGTATCGGATCGTCTGGGCCAGGGCCTGATTGAAAGCTTTAACGACTGGATCCAGGCGGGCATTGCCGTCAGTCAGGAACAGCTACTGGATAACTGGATGGAAGCCTATCTGACGGCCCCTGTCTGGCACTTTGCGTTGTCCCGTGGTGTTGTGGCTGATGATGCTGTGATCGGCAGTCTGATGCCAAGCGTGGATCAGGTGGGTCGCCATTTCCCGTTTATGTTGGCGACCACCACGGCTCTCACTCCGGCGCGTGCCTGGAGTCAGCGGCAGTGGAGTGATCTCACCGGTGATCATTTACTGCGTGTACTGGATGATGGCCAGGAGCTTTCTGACTGGGTGGGTGGGCTGGACAGTCTGCAACTGCCGGTAGCGGTCGAAGGCTCTTCCCTGAAGCCCCGTGGTGATTTTGGCAAACGCCAGCTGGCGTGGGAGGCAGGCGCTGCGACCGCCAATGATGAGCTGCTGCATCCGCTGCTGCGTCATCAGTATCCCCGCTATTGCCTGTGGTGGACACAGGGCTCAGAGCTGGTGCCCGAGTCTCTGCTGATCAGCAGCGGCTTGCCACAGGTCAGCCAGTTTGCTGCCATGATTGATGGCCAGTTCGAGCACTGGGGGTGGTAAGCAGATGATGGCACTTGGCTCATATACCGGAGCGTTACCCATGGTGAGCTATGCCCAGACCCACGTGGGTCGGGTACGGGATCACAATGAAGATGCCTACCTTGAGATGTCGGAAAAAGGACTCTGGGTGGTGGCGGATGGCATGGGTGGCCATGCTGCTGGTGAAGTTGCGAGCCAAATGGTTGTGGACACGCTGGAAATGGAGCTTGGCCACATCCCCCGCAACAGTCTTACTGCTCAGCATGTCAGTAATGCGATCAAGGCGGCTAATCGCAGCGTTCATGATTACGCCTCCCGGGTTCTGCAGGGTAAAACCCTTGGCTCTACCGTGGTGGCATTGCTGGTGAATGGCAACGAATTTCATTACTGCTGGGTCGGTGATAGCCGAGGCTACCTGTTCCGGCAAGGTCAGCTGCGCCAGATCACGCGTGATCACAGCCAGGTTCAGGATCTGGTGGATGAGGGCATGCTGGACCAGGAAGAGGCCGAGCACCACCCGCTGGCGAACGTGGTCACACGCGCTATCGGTGGTCAGACCGAAGTCGATGTGGACGTGATTAGCGGTACTTTGCAGCCAGGTGATCTGTTTTTATTGTGCAGTGATGGCCTAAGTAAGGAACTCAGCTTCGATCAGATCCACAAGATACTTAATACCCCAAGTGTCGTAGATGCCTGTATGGCATTGACGCACTCAGCACTGGTCAACGGTGGTCGGGATAATGTGACCAGTGTTCTGGTGCGGGCTTTTGAGCAAAGCCCACAGGTTGAAGACGCCACGGTTCCCGTGTTGCGGCGTTAATGGAATTAAGAAGCAGGTTAGAGCCCGGATATGCTGGATATTGAAACCCTATTGCAGCCCGTGAGTGAAGAGCAGCCTTCAGGTACTGATCCTCGTCTGGATGTATCGCCTGCTTCACCTTACTACCAGCTGAAAGATGTTCGTAATCAGGCGCGCGCCGAAGAGCGTAATGCCATGATTGAGGATGAGCCTCTGCAATCCTGCGCCTCCCTGTGGCAACCGATTATTGATCAGGTGCCAGCGGTGCTTATGGAGCAGGGCAAGGACCTTGAACTCGTTGCCTGGCTGATCGAGGCGATGGCTCGTCAGCACGGTTTTGCCGGACTGACTCATGGCTTTCGTCTGGCCGAGCAGATGATTGCCCGCTTCTGGGACGGGCTCTATCCGTCAGAGGATGAAGATGGCCCGGAAACGCGAGTGGCGCCGCTGATTGGCCTGAATGGCTATGACAATGAAGGCGCGCTGCTGATGCCCATTAACAGCATTCCGTTGACCGATATGTCAGCAGAAGGTGCCTTTGCCTACTGGGAATACCAGCAGGCACAGGATATGGAGCGTCTGGATGATGCGAAGAAAGCCCAGCGCATCAAGGCCGGCAGCGTTGATCTTGAGACCATTCAGCAGGCAGGAAAGGAAACCTCGACGGCCTTCTTTCAGGAGCTGCACGCCCAGCTGTCAGCCTGTCAGGTGGCTTATGAAGCGATGGTTCAGGCGATTGATAATGCTGTAGGCAGCCCGATGCCGAGCTCGCGGATCAGCAAGCGGCTTGAAGAGTGTCAGGCGGCCATGCGTTTTCTGGCCGGTGACCGTCTGAAAGTACAGGTCGTTGAAGAAGCGCCTGCCGAGATCACTGATGAGGCTGCTGGCGATGATCCGCAAGCGGCGGCTGCCGCACCTGCTGCTCTGACCCAGCTGCAGCATCGCGATCAGGCCATTGATACGTTAATGAAGGTTTCGGAGTTCTTCCGTAAAACCGAACCCCATTCGCCGATGTCGTACGCCATTGATCAGGTCGTACGATGGAGCGAACTCAGCCTGCCGGAGCTCCTGCAGGAACTGATAGCAGACAAGGATGCCCGAAACGGCTTTTTCCGCCTGACGGGTATCCCCTCTGATAACCCCTGACATCCAAGGCCGTTAGCCTGGAAGGGGCGAAGAGACGCGGTGACTGGATAATTTTAATGATAGGAGATCGAAAGAGTGAGTGTTCATAGCAAGCTGCAAAGGGTGAGAAAACCACGTGTTCACATCACCTATGACCTGGAAACCGAAGGCGCATCCGTTCGTAAGGAACTGCCTTTTGTTGTTGGTGTCATGGGCGATTTCGCAGGTGATAACGCTGAAGCCCTGAAGCCTTTGAAAGATCGCCGCTTTATCCAGATCGACCGCGATAACTTTGATGCCGTATTGCGCCGCATGAATCCCAAGCTGCGTATGCGTGTCAACAACAAGCTGAGCGGTAACGACGACGAAACCTTCTCCGTCAACCTGGAATTCTCGTCCATGGAAGACTTTGAGCCGGCCGCTGTCGTCAACCAGGTCGAGCCTCTGCGTAAGCTGATGGACACTCGCAACAAGCTGCGTGACCTGCTGACCAAAGTGGATCGTTCCGAAGGACTGGAAAACATCCTTGAGAATGTACTGAACAACACCGACGAACTGGATCGCCTGGCGGACCAGTTGAACCTGCAGCAGGGAGAGCCTAAGGCATGAGCGGCGTAGAACAGCAAAGCAGCATTGCCCAGGAAGCCGTCAATGAGACGTCTCTGGGTATTCTGGATCAGGCCATTCAGGCCACTAAACAGACTGAAGCCAGCCGTGCGGAAGAACTGATTCGTACCCTGGCGGAAGAAGCGCTGAAAGGCACCGTGACCTGGAATAAAAACCTGTCCGTGACCTTTAACGAAGCGATCGCCAAGCTGGATGAGCTGATCTCTGTCCAGCTGGCAGAAATCATGCACCATGAAAAGTTCCAGAAGCTGGAAGGCAGCTGGCGTGGTCTGAACTACCTGACTCAGAACACTGAAACCAGTCAGACGCTGAAAATTCGTGTGCTGAGCCTGTCCAAGAAAGATCTGCATCGCGACCTGACCAAAGCTGTTGATTTTGATCAGAGCCAGATCTTCAAGAAGGTGTATGAATCCGAGTTCGGAACGCCTGGCGGTGAGCCTTACGGCGCCATCGTGGGTGATTATGAGTTCACCAGCCACCCGGAAGACATCGAGACACTGAGCCTGATGTCCAATGTCGCCGCCGCGGGTTTCTCTCCCTTCCTGTCAGCAGCAAACCCTGCTCTCTTTGGATTTGATGACTGGAGTGAGCTTTCCAGACCGCGTGATCTGGAGAAGATTTTTGAGTCCTTTGAATACACCAAATGGCGCTCATTCCGCGAGAGCGATGACAGCCGTTTTGTGACGCTGACCATGCCTCGTGTACTGGCGCGTTTGCCTTACGGTCAGCAGACTCGTCCTGTGGAAGAGTTCCGCTACGAGGAATTCCCGCTGGATGAAAAGACCCAGTATTCCAAAACAGCTGAGCATGATAACTACTGCTGGATGAATGCTGCTTATGTGTTGGGTGCACGTATGACAGAAGCATTCAGCAAGTACGGCTTCTGTACGGCTATCCGTGGTACTGAAGGTGGTGGTCGTGTTGATAACCTGCCTGCACACGTCTTTATCAGTGATGATGGCGATCCCGATGTGAAGTGCCCGACAGAGGTCGGCATCACTGACCGTCGTGAAGCGGAACTGAGCAAACTGGGCTTCCTGCCTCTGTGCCATTACAAGAACACCGATTATGCGGTCTTCTTCGGTGGCCAGACCTGTCAGAAGCCAGCCAAGTTTGATAACCCTGATGCCACGGCCAACGCTGCAATCTCTGCACGTCTGCCTTACATGATGGCGACTTCTCGCTTTGCTCATTACCTGAAAGTGATGGCGCGCGACAAGATCGGTAGCTTCATGGAAGCAGCTGACGTTGAAGCCTGGCTGAACCGCTGGATTCTGGGCTATGTCAACGCCTCTGAGGGCGGTGGTCAGGAAATTCGCGCCAAGTATCCGCTGGCGGATGCCCGCGTTAAGGTCAAGGAAATCCCTGGCCAGCCTGGTGCTTACCACGCGATTGCTCATCTGCGCCCCTGGTTGCAGATGGAAGAGCTGACAACCTCTCTGCGTCTGGTCGCCAAGATCCCTGAAATGGGTAACTAAGGCTTCCTGCCGTAAAAGGGCTGCCCGCCGGGCGGCCCTTTGTCACCTCGGTTATTACACCTTTTTAATGGTGGGGCACGTCTCTGTGCACCCAGCTAGCATGGGGTCAAGGATTGACAACTTCAGCCTACAGTCAGGCCAGTGAGTACGGCTTTGCCTTTGCCGATATTGACGAGGCGCCGCTGCACGATAGCGGTGAGGAGTCATCGGGTCAGGCGTTTGGTCATCTCAATGCGGCATTTCTGGAGCGTTTCCTGCGGGAGAAGGACACCCAGGCGGCATTGCGTCTGTGGTTTGACCATACCGGAGAGCGCGGTAGCGGGGCCGAGGATGGCCGTCAGCTGCTATGGCAAGCCATTGATGGCATCGATGAGTTACTGGAGGCGCAGGTCAATGCGATCCTCCATCATGCTGAATTTAAGCAGCTCGAATCCAGCTGGCGCAGTCTTCATTATCTGGTGAAGCAAAGCGCAAAAGCGGATCGTGAGCAGCGGGTAAAAATCAAGCTGATCAGCCTAAGCTGGGCTGAACTCAGTCGTGATATTGCTCGCGTCATCGAGTTTGATCAGAGCGACTTTCATCGCCTGATCCACGATAGCGAATTCGACCACGCCGGTGGTGAACCCTTCGGTCTCATTATCGGTGATTACGCGTTGGCGCTGACTCCGCAAAAGGGTCTGCCGACCAACGATCTGGACGTACTCTCTTCCATCGCCAGGACCGCAGAAGCGGCCTTTGTTCCCTTTATCGCCTCGGTGACTCCGTCCTTTCTGGGAGTGGAATCCTTTGGTGATCTGGGATCGGTGAATCAGTTCCATCAGCAGTTTGAGCTGCCTGAGTACGTCAAGTGGCGCGCATTCCGTGAGCGTGAAGAAGCGCGTTATATCGGTCTGGTGTTACCACAGGTATTGATGCGAGCGCCCTATGAGACGGACAGCACCCGTAGTGAGAGCTTCCGCTTTCGTGAGCATGTCCGCGATGAGCAGGACTATCTCTGGGGCAACGGAGCCTATTGTCTCGGCGCGGTGATGATTCGTGCCTTCGCCGAAACCGGCTGGTTCAGCCATGTGCGTAACTTCAAGCCCGGTCAGGAAGGGCAGGGCTTAGTGTGTGATCTGCCTGAACTCTATTGCGAGACGGAGCGTTATCAGCACACGAAGCTGGTGCCGCTTAATCTGCAAATCGGTGACAAGCTGGAACGTGCCATGTCTGAGACGGGTTTTATTCCTGCCCTGCCGGTGCCCCGTACCAACAATCTGGTGTTTCTCAGCAACTCCTCGCTGATGAAGCCCAAACGTTACAGTTCGGATCTGGCCACCGTGAATGTGCAGCTGTCTTCGATGCTGCAATACACCCTCTGTGTCTCGCGCATTGCTCATTACATCAAGCATCTGGGTCGCGACAAGGTGGGTAAATACGAGTCGGCCGGTACCATCGAAAATGAGTTGCAGCGCTGGCTGCATCAGTACACCACGGCCTCGGATACTGCTTCTGATGAGGTGCGGGCCCGATATCCACTGGGTGAAGCCAAAATCAAGGTGAAAGCCAAGGCCGGTGAGCCCGGTCATTACTATTCCGTGATTCGTCTGCGGCCACACCTGCAGATGGATCAAATGGTGTCTTCAGTGCGACTGGTAACGGAACTTTCTGCCGGTCGTTAAGACATATAAGTCATAAGAAAGATGTTCTGGCGGGGTTGCGCCGGAGCAGGGAGAGAAAGGATGAGCGATATCAAGACATTGCTGGCGCAGGGAGAGATTGCCGCTGCCATTGAGCAACTCAAGAATGCCCTGCGTGATGATCCACGTAACCTGTCTGCGCGTGGTAGCTACATTGAGCTGCTCTGCATCGATGGCCAGCTCGAGAAGGCTGACCAGCAACTGGACATGATGGTGCGTCAGGACCCTGAAACTGCTGCTGGTGCCAGTAACCTGCGTCGTCTGATTCATGCCGCTCAGGCGCGTCTGGATTTTTACAACGGTGGGGATACATCTTCACTGCTGGGCGAGGCTGACGCTGAAGTGGAAACTCTGCTGAAACTGCGGGTGGCGCTGGTGAAAGAAGAAGCCGAAGTGGCTGAGCTGGCGGCCGCACTGGAAGAACAGCGTAATACCTGTCCTTTGCTGATTAACGGTGAAGCGGCGGAAGATGTCCGTGATCTGGATGACAGCCTCTGTGGTTTTCTGGAGCTGTTGGGAACCGACGGCAAGTTCTATTTCATCAAGTGGGCTGATGTTATCCATCTGGATATCAAGCCTGCCACCTCGCTGGTCGAGCATATCTGGCGCCCGGCGGTTATCCAGACCACTGCAGGTGCCGATGGCGATGTCTTTATCCCCATGACTTACGCGGGCAGCAACACGCCTCACCAAAAGCTTGGCCGTGAGACTGACTGGCATCAGGCCGGTGAAGCCGAAGTCTTTACCGGTATTGGCTTCAAGCAGATTCTGGTGAACGACGAAGCGCTGAATCTTGCTGATGTGACCACGCTGGCACCGCAGGTGCTGGTTGAGTCAGCTGCTGTTGCAGAGTAAGGCTGAGTTCATTTATGGCCGAGGCAGGCAAAAAGGTTCGTATTGTGCCCAGTATTCTGGATCGGCTGATTGATGCTGACCCGGAAGAAACGGCCATGGTCGCCACGGATGACACTTACAGCCCGCGCAATATGCGAGCGAGTGTCCGTCGCGATCTTGAGGACCTACTGAACAGCCGGGTCAGTTATCTGACCTGGCCCAAGGCCTACAAAGAGCTGGAGCAGTCGCTGCTAAGCTACGGCCTGCCTGATTTCTCGACCATCCCGGTGAGCAGTCAGGATGCCAAACTGAACCTTTGCCGAATTGTGGAGCAGACCATTCGCAAGTTTGAGCCACGCTTTGCCGATGTCAGTGTCTCGGTGATCGAGACTGAAGAAGTCAGTACGACCCTGAAATTGCGGATCAGTGCGGTCATGTATGCCGTGCCGCGCCCCGAAGAAGTGTCCTTTGATACCGAGCTTGAACCCGCCACGTTGGCGCTTCGCCTGGTAGGGAGAATGTAATTCATGGCTGATGAACTGCTGAAGTATTACAACCAGGAACTGACGTACTTGCGTCATCTTGGCAGTGAGTTTGCCGAACGCTATCCCAAAGTGGCCGGTCGGCTGAAACTGAGTGATGAGGTCATCGAGGACCCGCACGTCTCCCGCTTGCTGGAAGGGGTCTCCTTCCTGACGGCGCGTATTCGCCAGAAACTCGATGACAGCTTTCCGGAGCTGACCGATGCGCTGCTGGGTCACATGTATCCGGACTATCAGGCACCCATTCCTTCCATGTCCATTGCTCAGGTGACGCCAAAAAACCTGAATGACTTTGGTGTGACACTTCCCCGTGGCTGCGAGCTGACCACAGAAGTACCGGGCTTTGCCGAGTGCCAGTTCCAGACCTGCTATGACGTCCGTCTCTGGCCGGTGGAGATTGATTCAGTACGCTTTCAGAACGCGCCTTTTCGGGCACCGAAGTCGATCTGGCGTGACAGCCCATCGTCCATTCTGAAAATCTCCGTCAAAAGCCTGCTGCCGAAAGTGAATTTGAGCGATATCGGCGTGGATAGCCTGCGTTTTTATCTGAACGGACAGCTGCGCCATAACCTGGCGCTCTATCAGCATCTGTTCCGTGATTGCATCGGTATGGCGATTACGCCTGAAGGCAATCATCAGGAGGCGGTGTATCTTGAAAAGCGTCACCTTAAGGCGGTGGGTTTTGAGCCTGAACACGCGGTAGTGCCATATCAGTCGAAAAGCTTTGCAGGTTATCGCCTGTTAATTGAACAAAGTCTGTTCCCGCAAAAATTCCTGTTCTTTGAGCTGGATGATCTGCGCTCGCGCTGGAAGCAGGCTGGCGCTCATGCCGATATCTATCTGTATTTTTCGGAGTCTTCCACTGAGCTTGAGCAGCAGGTGTCGGACTCCCAGCTGATGCTGGGCTGCACGCCGATGGTTAATCTCTTTGAGGAGCGGCTGGAGCCTATCCGCCTTGAAACCGCAGAGCATGAGTATCGCCTGACCGCTTCTTTTGCCAAAGCGGACACGCGGGAAATTATTCGGCCGACGGACGTGGAAGTCTTTAACCACAGCCGTCAGCGTCGCAATGTGCGGCCTTATTATGCCGAAGGGCATCCTGCCTATCTGGATGATGACGATGTGTTCTGGACGGTTCGCCGTGAACCCGGTCAGTGGGCGAGAGGTAATGCCGAGCCTGGCACGGAGGCGGTATTAAGCATTGTCGACCGTCAGGCCTACGGCGCTGCCTTTGAGCAGAATGATGGCTGGATGCTTGGGGTCAAGGCGCTTTGCTCAAATCGCAATGTTCCTGCACGTCTGCCCTACGGTGGTGGCCAGCCATTCATGCAAACCAGCACCCATGCTGATGTTGTGGAAGAGATTCGTTGCCTGACTCCGCCGACCACCGTGGTGCGTCCTTCTCTGGGCGAAGACACCCGCTGGCAACTGGTGAGTCACCTGACCCTGAATCACTTCTCCGGTGAGGGCGCCGCGCAGCGGGTTCGCGAGGTGTTGAAGCTGTATGACTTCCGTGCCAGCCCGGAAACCAAGGTGCTGCTGCAAGCGATTTACGATGTGAAAATCACGGCGGCGACATCTCGCTTGATTCGCAATGGTCGCGTGGCCTTTGCTCATGGCAACGATATTCAGCTGGTTTTTACCCAGCATGATGCCGCTGGTAGCAGCCTCTTCTTCCTGGGTTCAGTACTGGACTATTTCTTCTCGCAGTTTGCCTCCGTCAACAGCTTCACTCGCCTATCCATCAGCATCCTGGATGAGGCGCGTCCGGTACATCAGTGGCCTGCGCGGGCCGGAGGCGTGCCGTTGGTATGAGCGCGCTGAGTAAAAAAGAGCGCGCGGTTCGCAAGGGGCGAATTCCGAAAGGCGCGATTTACCGGGTTATCGACCAGCCGGATCTGCACAGTTTCTATCAGGCGGTACGTCTGATTCAGCTGCAGCTGGAGCGCAGTGATTATCAGGGGCGTATCGGTCATGACGGTCGGCCTGAGCGTGAGTTGGTTCGTTTTAGCTCGGTGCAGCATCTGGGTTTTGCCGGTCGGGCAATTCAGAAGATTGATCCGGTCACGATGGAGCCGGATAAGCCGGTGAAGGTCACTATGCATGTGACGTTTGCAGGGCTGACAGGGCTCTCAGCCACCTTGCCGCAGCATTACACCGAATTGGTGATGAGTCGCGTCAAGAACCGCGATCATGCGATGAAGGATTTCTTGGATATCTTCAATCATCGCCTGATTTCGCTGTATTACCGCTCCTGGGAGAAGTACAGGATCGCCGAGCAGATCCGTCCGATGCCGGGTAAAAGCGAGCATTTGCCTGCCCGGCGCAAGACTGATGCCTTTAGCCATATTCTGGGTGCGGCCACCGGCTCAATGCAGCCGCTGAGTCTTTATCACGCTGGGCTGTTTGCCACTTTACCCCGCTCGGCGACCGGCCTTGAGCAAATGCTGTCGAGCATCACAGGTGTGCCCGTGCGGGTGAAACAGTTTACCGGTCGCTGGTTGAATCTGGCGTCGGAAGAGCAGACCCGACTGGCATCACGTCAGGGGCTTGAGGGGCAGTTCACTCAACTGGGTGTGAATGCCTCCATTGGCAGCCGCTTCTGGGATGTCAATTCAACGGTGTTGATTGAAATGGAGTCTCGCAGTCAGTCGCTGAGCCGTTCAATGATGCCCGCCGGGCCGCTGAACCAGCGTCTGACCAAGCTGGTACAAGAATATGTCGGTTCGCCGACACGTGTTCGCTGGCACCTCAGGATTCCGGCACACCATGTCAGCATGGTGGAGCTGGGTAAGTCCTCGATGGGCCTGGCGCAGGGTGGCTGTTTGTTTATCCCGCGCAATAAACGTAACCGATTGCTGGATCTGCGCTTTTAACCTGAACACAGGGAGCGTCTTCAGTGTGTTTGAATCATTAAATGAAAGGAATCTCATCACATGTCTTCAATGAGCTTGAAGCACTTGGTGGAGAAGCTGAACCCCACCTGTCGTAGCGCCCTTGAAGCTGCCGCCTCCCTGTGTCAGTCACGCAGCCACTTCAGCGTTGAAGTGCAGCACTGGCTGACGCCGCTGGTCAACAATGAGCAGTCTGATGTGCATCTGCTGCTGCGCAGCTTTGACATCAATCCGGACCAGTTTGCTGCCGAGCTGCAGCAGTCGCTGGAGCGCATGCGTACCGGTAATGATTCCGTCCCCGGTCTTTCTGCACAGCTGGTCACCCTGCTGCAGGAAAGCTGGGTGGCGTGCAGCATCGAGTTCCAGGACAACCAGATCCGCTCTGCGCATCTCCTTTATGCGCTGATCAACGCCGAAGGTCTGGCGCTGATCTGGCAGAGCCAGATGCCCTCTTTGTCGCGGATTGAGGCGGCGCAATTGCTGCATGCCTGGCCTGAACTGAAAAATGAGTCGGGTGAAACGGAAGGTGCCGGCGCACAAGCGGCACGCTCTGGAGAGCCTGCCAAGATCAGCAAGACTCCTTCGCTGGATCAGTTTACTCAGGACCTGACCGGACAGGCTCGTGAAGGCCGTCTGGACCCGATTCTGGGACGTGATGATGAAATCCGTCAGATGATTGACATCCTGACCCGTCGTCGCCAAAACAACCCGATTCTGACCGGTGAAGCCGGTGTCGGTAAAACGGCCGTGGTTGAAGGCCTGGCGCAGCGTATCGTGAATGGCGATGTCCCGGATGTGCTGAAAAACGTCAGCCTGCGCACGCTGGATCTGGCACTGCTGCAAGCGGGCGCCGGGATGAAGGGTGAGTTCGAAAACCGCCTTAAAGGTGTGATCAGCGAAGTTAAGGCTTCCGCGACACCGATTATTCTCTTTATTGACGAAGCCCATACGCTGATCGGCAGTGGTGGCGCGGCGGGTCAGAATGATGCGGCCAACCTGCTGAAGCCTGCACTGGCCCGTGGCGAGCTGCGTACCATCGCGGCAACGACCTGGGCGGAATACAAGAAGTTCTTCGAGAAAGATGCAGCGCTGACGCGTCGCTTCCAGGTGATCAAGGTTGAAGAACCCAGCGCCGAGAAAGCGATCGTCATGCTGCGCGGCCTGCTTCCGGTCATGCAGCGCCACCACCATGTCAGTATTTCTGATGCGGCGCTCAAAGCCTCCGTGCTGCTGTCACAACGTTACATTAATGGTCGTCAGCTGCCTGACAAAGCGGTGGCTCTGCTGGATACGGCCTGTGCCCGCGTGGCGATGAGCCAGGCAACCGTGCCTTCCCGTGTTGAGTCACTGCAACGCCAGCTGGAAGCCCTCAAAGCCGAGCAGACCCAGCTATTGGAAGAGCATCAGGCGGCAGGCCAGCATGAAGCGGCACTGGCGGGTCTGGACACCAGGCTGGATGAGGTTTCTGCACAGCTGGAAACGGAGCGCTCACTCTGGAATGCCGAGCAGGAAGCCGTGAAAGCGGGTATGGGCCACTATCAGCGTCTTTTCGATGAGACGTTGTCGGAAGAGGATAAAGCGCAGGAGAAAGAGGCCTTCCGCTCTTTCCTTACACACTACGAAGACACCAAAGAGCCGATGGTGCACTGGCAGGTCGATGAGCAGCTGGTCGCGTCCGTTGTTTCTGACTGGACCGGTATTCCTCTGGGCCGCATGCAGGCCGATGAAGTGGCCAGTATTCTGAGCCTGGAGGATCGTTTAGGTGAGCGGGTTATTGGTCAGCCCAACGCACTGCGTCTGATCAGTCAGACGGTACAGACTGCCCGTGCGCAGCTGGCGGATGAAAACCGTCCCCACGGTATTTTCCTGCTGACCGGCCCCAGTGGTGTTGGTAAAACAGAAACGGCCATGGCGCTGGCTGAACAGGTCTTTGGCAGTGAGGACAAAATCACTGTCATTAACATGTCCGAGTTCAAGGAAGAGCATAAAGTCAGCATGCTGCTGGGCTCTCCTCCCGGTTATGTGGGTTACGGTGAAGGTGGTGTGCTGACCGAGGCTGTCCGTCGCAAGCCTTATAGCGTCATCCTGCTTGATGAAATGGAAAAAGCCCATCCCGGTGTACAGGACATTTTCTATCAGGTCTTTGACAAGGGCACGATCAAGGATGGTGAAGGTCGTGACATCGACTTCAAAAACACCGTCATCATCATGACCTGTAACGTCGGTAGCGACACCACGCTGCAGCTGTTTGAAGACCCTGATACTGCACCAAGCTTTGAAGGCCTGCGCAAGGCGCTGATGCCGGATCTGCTGGCCGTGTTCAAGCCGGCTTTCCTTGGCCGACTGAATATCACGCCTTATGTGCCTCTGGATGAAGACATGATCCGTGAGATTGCCCGCCTGCAACTGGGTCGTATCCAGAAGCGTCTGGCGCAGCATCATCAGGCCGAACTGAATTATAGCGATGAGGTGCTTTCGCACATCGTTGCGGGTTGTCAGGAAGTTCAGTCCGGCGCCCGAACTATCCACAACATGCTGCATAACCAGCTGCTGCCACAGATGTCTGTAGAGGTGCTGAATGCAGTGGCCGAGCGTCGTGCGCTGGGCCGTGTGGAGGTTGATATCGACGAAGGTGCCTTCACCGTTAAGGTGGTGTAGGTCGTATAAAAGCCAGGTAACAAGTATTTCCGTACTTGAAGTCAAGTAATGCAAAGTTACCTGGCATTAAATTAATTTACATTTCGTCGTAAAAGTTTTACTTTAGGGCGCGCTACACGAGGGGTGTGCTCACCCCTTCCAAGGAAGGTGAAAGTTGCCAGCTGGGAGCCAGGCTCCTGAGTGTCGCAGGGAATGCGTCCTGATCCTGAGAGGTCAGGCACTTGTGGCATACAAGGTAAGTTTTTTCTTGGAAGGGCGATAATAAGACGGGCTGCTATCTGGCAGTTGGCTGTGGCAAGTTCAACGCCTTCCGTCGATCAAGGAAGTTCGCTTATCAAAGCGATTATCAACCTAGATGCTTAGGAGAAAAGCATGCAAGCTAATACTTACCTGAATTACGAAGGTATCAAAGGCGAAACTACCGCTGAACAGTTCAAGGACCTGATCACCGTTCTGTCCATGGACTGGTCTATCGACCGTACTGTTACCGCTCACACCGGTACTGCAATGGATCGTGAAGCCAGCGCAACTCGCCTGGGCGACATCACTATCACCAAACTGCAGGACCGTGCTTCTCCTGACCTGTTCAAAGAAGCGACCATCGGTAAAGGTAAAACTGCTGTATTCCACGTCACCAAGCAGGGTGAAAAAATCGAAGAAATCATGAAGATCGAACTGACCGACGCCATGATCTCTCACTACAGCGTTTCTATCCAGAACGACCGTCCAGTTGAAACCATCCGCATCTCCTACACCGAGATGATGATGACCGTAACTCCTACCGACGACGACAACAACGTTGTTGCTCCTCTGGTATACGGTTACAGCGGCCTGAAAGGTCAGCAGCTGTAAGTTGGCATTTGCCACAAGAAAAGGCTCCCTCGGGAGCCTTTTTTGTTGCCTGGATTTTTTTCTTGCCTGGATAGTTACTCTGACTCGGGCGATGGTTGATACAGAATACCCATGGCTTGGGGAATACCCGAATCCTGAATGCGCTGTTCCTCTACGACCAGTCCTTCCTCAGTCAGCTTTGCGCGGATGCCATTACCACTGAAGCTTCTATCATCCACGCAGTTCAATGAATAACGGTGTTTTAACGAAGCTGTGCCCGGCTCGGCATAGGAGCGCTCGATGGCACGTTGGTTAACATCCAGATGCAGACGCAAGGAAGCCCCTCCCAGCTCAGCCACATAATCCGCCCTCAAGCCAGAGGCGGGTTTGGGCGTTCCGGAGGCCAGTTCCGTTCCTTCAAGAATGGGTCGCTCGAGAAAGTCAGCGGGTACGCAGCCATTAGCGGCAAGCGTGGCAGTGGACGTTATGGCAAGGCTCATTCCCAGCAAGGTGTGGCAAGCCGCCCGGACCAGGAATGAACTGTTTGAGTCGGTCATATCGCCATCCTTGCGATGCTGCAGAAAGGTATTCTGAGCGGGTGAGAAGAGCGGTGTTTATACGTAACTCTTCACTTCATCGCAATGCTGGCGATATGACTCTGGGGTCATGGTGCTAACGCTTGATACCATGCTCCTGACGGTACTCTTCCAGCGTCTGCATGATGCGGATCAGGCAGTCATCGCGCTCCTGAATCAGATCATTAATGCTGGCGCCATTGGCCTGACTCAGGCAGCCATCGACCATGTCCTTTTTCAGCTCGGGGGTGAGTTTGGGCGCTTTGAGTCGGGTCCAGGGGGCTTCCAGTGACTCCTCAAAGTGATCAAGTAAATGCGCCATGCCGCCCTGACCGCCGCCCAGATGATAGGTCAGGCAGTGGCCCATAATCGCCCAGCGCAGGCCGGGGCCGTAGGCAATCGCCTTGTCGATATCCTCAACGGAGCATTCCTTGTTCTTCACCATGTGCAGGGCTTCGCGCCAGAGGGCTTCCTGCAGGCGGTTGCCGATAAAGCCCGGCAGCTCCTGCGTCATCTTGGCGACTTTCTTTTCCACTGCTTCGTAAAAATCAGTGGTCCAGTCCACCACGTCCTGCGAGGTCTGCTTACCGCCGCATACTTCACAGAAGGGCACAAGGTAGGGCGGGTTAAAAGGATGCCCCACCACAAAACGCTCGGGATGCCCGCTGACGTCGGTGGTCATATCGCTCATGGCAAAGCCGGAGGTGCTGGAAATGATGACCACCTCAGCAGGCGCAAGCTTGTCCAGTTGGGCGAACAGCGCACGTTTGGCATCCAGTACTTCGGGCGTGCTTTCCTGAATCACTTCGACCTGAGTCGCCAGCGCTTCCAGTGAGTCGACAAAGCTCAGGCGATCACGGGAGGCACCGGGGCGCAGCCCCAGCTTCTCCATGGTAGGCCAGATATGATCGACCATGGCGAGCAGCTTTTCTTTGGACTGGGGGCCGGGGTCATAAGCGACCACATCCATACCCATGCGCAGAAAATGCAGCGCCCAGGCACCGCCAATAGTGCCGGTACCGAGCACACCGACGCGGGAAACGTGAGTAGCAGCAGGACGGCTCATCAGGCATTACCTCCGGCAGGTTTAAGTTGCAGTGTGGCGCGGGCTTCGGTGGGGGAGAGCACACGGCCGCCCAGGGTGTCGACCAGAGTTGTCGCTTTCTCGACCAGCTGACCATTGGTGGCGAGGACGCCTTTGCGAAGATAGAGATTGTCTTCCAGACCGACGCGGATATGGCCGCCCATCAGCACTGACTGCGCCGCGAAGGGCAGCTGATCCCGACCGAGGGCAAATGCCGCCCACTGATGGCCTTCTGGCAGCATATCGACCATCCCTTTCATGACGCCAAGGTTGGGCGGTGCTCCCCAGGGAATGCCATGGCAGAGCTGAAACATGGCGTTGTCAGCCAGCAGGCCTTCTTTCTTCATTTGCAGGGCAAACCAGAGATTGCCGGTATCGAAGATTTCCAGCTCAACGGTAACGCCCAGCTCTTTAATACGCGCCGCACCCTTACGCAGCATTTCCGGGGTGGAGACGTACACAAGATTCTGGTCGCCAAAGTTCAGTGAACCGCAATCGAGGGTGCAGATATCCGGGCGCAGCGCCTCGATGTGCTCAAGGCGAGTCATGGCACCGACCAGATCCGTTTCTGCGGCAAAGTCAGTGGGGTTGTCATCCGGGCCGATGTAAAGATCGCCGCCCATGCCAGCGGTCAGGTTGATGATGACATCACACTTGGCCGCGCGAATGTGTTCAACCACTTCTGCATAAAGCTCAAGTCTGCGACTGCCCTGTTTGGTTTCGGGATCACGTACATGCATGTGGGCAATGGCCGCGCCGGCATTCCAGGCCTCAATGGCCGCATCGGCGATTTGCCGCGGTGTGACGGGTACATGAGGGCTTCGGTCTGCGGTGTCGCCCGCACCGGTTACGGCGCAGGTAATGATGACGTCTCGGTTCATCCGGTGTTCCCCTGTCAAAGTCAGTGAAGATGGAAGAGCAGCGATAGCCGCTGATCAATACTGTCCACAGTACCGATCAGTGAGGTGAGATTTTGCGTATTTGCGATGGGTATTATTGATTTTGCGTCATGGTATGAGCGATGGCGGTTTTGGGTATGACGTAGGCAGAAGCGACCTGTTAACCGGCCGTCATGGTGAGCAGCTCTCGTGGTGCAGCGTCCGGGCCTTCGGCCATGAGCTCAATCTGGGACTGCTGTGCCGGCTGACTCAGGGCATGGTTTTGTGTCAACCAATCCAGTAAGGCTGGCCAGAAGGGAGAGTCCTCGAAGACGTCGACGTTTTCGCCGCTCGCGAACTGCAACCTGAGGCAGACTGTTTCGGCGACATAGATATCGCGAAACGCCAAGACTGCGCTAGTCAGGGTAAGGTCATTTAAACGACGTGATTCGTCTTTTCGTTCAATAACAAGATCGCCCGCGTTGGCCTCGAGCCGCCACGTCTTCAGGTCTGCACGCTTCACGATTGCTTGGTTAATGCGATCAATAATTCCCATCCTGTCTCCCTGACTGGGTGTTAGGCCTTAACGTTCCTTACTGGGCGATTTCAGGAAGCGTTGCTGATAACAACGGCTGAAGTGCGACAGTGAGGGAAAGCCGCAGGCATCAGCAATGGTGGTAATACTGTGAGCGGTTTGCTGCAGCATCCAGCGCGCCTGATCAAGCCGTAAGTCGCGGTAGTAACGGGCTGGGCTGGTGTGCTGGTAATGGCGGAACAGCCGCTCCAGCTCACGGGTGGAGATGCCTACCTGCCGGGCGATTTCCGCGACTTTAAGCGGCTCTTCAAGGTTTCGTTCCATCAGCAGAACGGCTTCCTGCAATGCTGGGTTACGGCTGTCCAGACGCTTGTTCAGGGTCGGGCGCTGGGGTTCGTGCTGGGCGCGCAACTGGGTATAGATCAACTCATCGGCGACATTGGCGGCCAGGGTCTGGCCATGCTGACTGGCAATCAGATGCAGCATCAGATCCAACCCGGCGAGCCCGCCTGCGCAGGAGAAGCGGCTGCGGTCAACCACCACCACTTCCTGCACCCAGCTGACCTCGGGAAACTGCTGGCGGGTGCTCTCAAGATGCTCCCAGTGCACGGTACTGCGATAGCCATTAAGCACACCGGCGCTGGCGGTGATAAAGGCGGCAGTGTCCTGACTGCCGATATCCGCCCCCAGGCTTGCCTGCTTACGGATAAACGCCAGTACTGTCGGGGTGATCTGCCGCTGGGGATGCGCGCCCGCGACGATAATTAGGGTCTCGCAGGTTCTGGCTTGTCGAAGGCTGGTGGCAGTGGTGACTTCCAGCCCGTCGCTACTGGCGACCAGCCCGCCGGACTCACTCAGTAGCTCAAACTGATAAAGCTCACGCTCGGCATAGCGGTTGGCATGACGAAGCGGGTTCAGCATGGCAGTGAGGCCAAAGAGGGAAAAGCCCGGCAGCAATAAAAAGCTCAGGCGCTGGGGCAGGGTATCCGGACGCTCGCCAAACATGTGCAGTCCTCAGGTGCTGTTATCAGATGACCATTCTGTCGTATTTTGCGTAGTAATCAGCGTATCGGCGCAAAGCCGCGAATACCAGTGCTCTACCATCAATGCCTTGTTTGCTGGTGATTCCCTGCCAGCGCTGTTGCTGAATTGACCGACAGGAGGCAGCCATGAGCGAGACCCTATGTTTGTATCAGGGGCCGGTAAAGGATCAGTGGATCGATTATAACGGCCATATGAATGATGCCTGCTATGTGGTGGTGTTCAGTCAGGCAATCGACCTTTTGATGGACCATCTGGGCATTGATGCGGTGACCCGTGATAAAGAACAGGTGTCCATCTACACCCTGCAAAGCATGGTGCACTATCTGCAGGAAGTAACGGCGGCCGAACCACTGCGGGTGGAGGCTCAGTTGCTGGAGCATGACGGCAAAAAACTGCGGGTGTTCTTCACCATGGTGCATGGCGATTCAGGTGACACCCTGGCGGCCATGGAAACCCTGTTGCTGCACATGGATATGGCGGCTCATCGGGCTGCGCCCTTCTTACCGGCGGTGCAACAGAAGGTGGAACAACTGGCGCTGTCTCATCAGTCGCTGACGTGGCCTGCATTGGCAGGGCGCAGCATTGCGCTGAAGCGGCCGACGTAGAGGATGGCTGGCGTCGGCATGTTGCAGGCGCACAGGAAAAACCTCGGTTTGGCGATGAAATACAGAATCCCTGTGGCGAGTCTCACTGCTAGGCTCAATGCAGGGATTTTTTATGGATGAGTCACTGTCTTGCCAAGCATGCGGCGCACATCGCGCTGCCAATGGAGGTGTTGCATGTTGATCGCCGTGCCGAAAGAAATCAAAAACCATGAGTATCGTGTTGGGATGACTCCGGCTGGTGTGCGTGAGCTGGTACAAGCCGGGCATCAGGTGCTGCTACAAACCTGCGCGGGCGAGGCCATTGGCTATCGTGATGAGCTGTATCAGCAAGCAGGCGCCACCATCGCTGCAGATGCCGCTGAGGTTTACGCTCGCGGTGACATGATCGTCAAGGTGAAGGAGCCGCAGCCGGAGGAATGCGCGCAGCTGCGCGAAGGACAGGTGCTGTTTACCTACCTGCATCTGGCGCCAGACCCCGAACAGGCCGAGGCATTACTCCGTTCCGGTGTCGTCGCCATTGCCTATGAAACCGTCACCGATGCCCACGGTGGTTTGCCGTTACTGGCACCAATGAGTGAAGTCGCGGGCAGGCTATCCATTCAGGCCGGTGCCCATTGCCTTGAAAAGGCGCAGGGCGGCGAAGGTATTTTGCTTGGTGGTGTGCCGGGCGTAGCACCGGGACGGGTGCTGATTATCGGTGGCGGTGTGGTGGGAACTCAGGCCGCGCAAATGGCGGCGGGCCTTGGCGCCGAAGTCCGCATTCTGGATGCTTCCTTGTCACGTATTCGCTACCTCAATGATCGCTTCGGTGCGCGGGTCCCGGCGCTTTTCTCCACACAGGACATTCTCGAGGAGGAGCTTGCGCGGGCGGATCTGATTATCGGCGCCGTCCTGATTCCCGGTGCGGCAGCACCAAAACTGGTGAAACGTGCTCATCTTGCTGCGCTAAAATCCGGCGCCGTGCTGGTTGATGTGGCCATTGATCAGGGCGGGTGCTTTGAGTCTTCGCGGCCCACCACCCATGCCAATCCGACCTATGTGGAAGAAGGCATTCTGCATTACTGCGTAGCGAATATGCCGGGAGCGGTGGCGAAAACCTCTACTCAGGCGCTCACCAACGCCACTTTGCCCTTTGTGCTGGCGCTGGCCAATAAAGGCTATCGACAGGCCATGCAGGACGATGCGCATTTACGTAATGGCCTGAATATTCACCGCGGTGAAGTGGCCCATCAGGCGGTGGCACGCGCCTTGGGGTACGGCTTTCAAAACCCGAATAATGTGCTGTAAGACGTTATGAAGAGCGCATCAACGCGTTGCCGTAACTAAGAGCAGGATAAGAGCACTGGCTGGCAGCTATTGCGCCCTGCCGGTGTTACCCTCATAAGGCTTAACGGTTGGCCAGGGACTCGGCCGTGTCATTGCCTTTCCCTGATGATGGCCTTTCTGATGAAAGGTGCTCTGGCTGAACCCCACCATAACAACAACAGCCTGGTCGGTTATCTGGCGCTGCCAGTGTCCGGCATCACCTCAGAGTGAGAGGAAAGACGATGACCTTTGTACTGATCCTGCTGGCGGTGATCGCGTTTATCGTGGTCGCGACGACGTGGTTCAAGCTCCATCCCTTTTTAACCCTGCTGCTGGCGGCCTACATTACCGCAGTGGCGTGCGGGTTACCCTTCGATACCCTCGCCAAGACCATCTCGACCGGCTTTGGCGGCATTCTCGGTTATATCGGTCTGGTGATTGTGCTCGGCACCATTATTGGCGTCATTCTGGAGAAAAGCGGGGCGGCGATTACTCTGGCCGATACGCTGGTGAAGCTGCTCGGCAAGCGCTTCCCGACGCTGACCATGACCATCATCGGCTATCTGGTGTCGATTCCGGTGTTCTGTGATTCCGGCTTTGTCATCCTGAATGCCCTGAAGGAGTCGATGGCGAAACGTATGGCGGTGTCCAGTGTGGCGATGTCGGTGGCGCTGGCGACCGGGCTGTATGCGACCCATACCTTTGTGCCACCCACTCCCGGCCCGATTGCGGCGGCGGGGAATCTTGGTCTTGAGTCGAACCTGGGGCTGGTGATGGGACTGGGGCTGATTGTCGCGGCAGTCACCGCACTGGCAGGAACGTTCTGGGCGCGCCGTTTTTATAACGTCGAGCCGGACAGTCAGCGTGATGTCCCGGGTGCCGGTCTTGATGAAAACCTGAGGGCTGATGAACAGCATCTGGAGCCTGAAGCGCAGTGGAAAAAGATGCGCGATGCCTATGGCACTTTGCCTTCTCCACTGGCGGCTTTTGCGCCGATTCTGGTGCCGATCATCCTGATCTGTCTTGGATCGGTGGCGTCATTCCCCACCCATCCATTGGGTGAAGGCGCGCTGGCCGCCGCGCTTAACTTTCTGGGTCAGCCGCTGAATGCGCTGATGATTGGCCTTTTAAGTGCATTGCCACTGCTGCCTGCGGGCAAGCGGATAGAGTCTCTGGGCACACGTATCTCGGACGGTATCGTCGCGGCGGCGCCCATTCTGCTGATCACCGGTGCCGGTGGTGCCTTTGGGGCGGTACTGAAAGCCACGCCTATTGGCGAGTTTCTCGGCAGTAGCCTGTCATCACTGGGGATTGGTATCTGGATGCCCTTTATTGTGGCAGCGGCACTGAAGTCTGCGCAGGGGTCTTCAACAGTGGCTCTGGTGACCACATCTGCCCTGGTCGCCCCTTTGCTGGGTGATCTTGGGCTGGACTCAGAAATGGGTCGGGCGCTGACGGTCATGGCGATTGGCGCCGGTGCCATGACGGTATCCCATGCCAATGACAGCTTCTTCTGGGTGGTGTCCCAGTTCAGCCGCATGAGCGTTGGCCTGGCCTATCGGGCGCAGACGTTGGCGACCCTTTGTCAGGGGATTGTCGGTATTGTGCTGATCTGGCTGATGAGTCTGGTGCTGCTGTAAGGCACTGTGTCTCGGTGAGTAAAAAAGCGCCTCCAGGGGCACTGCTGTCCCATAAATGGCAGTCAATGAAAAAGCCTGAGTCCAAGTGAGTAAAATGAGAGTGCGACCAAACACTC
>NZ_JBKKHQ010000025.1:0-73217 GCF_046614695.1 Pokkaliibacter sp. CJK22405 | reverse complement strand
TCTTGTTTTTCCCGACTTGGCGGTGCGCCGCGTCGTTCAGTGGGGGCGCATTATAGACCTTTGAATGAGTCCGTCAACCCTTATTCATCGATAAGAGCAACTTTCTTTAACTGCCGTTGCCAATACGCAAGCAGATACGACTCCATAACCGAACGCCACGGTAGCGCCTCATTAATCAAATGATGTCTTGCCCCTTCAACTCGATCTACTTGCGCTTTAGGGAATAAAGACTCAAAACATTGAAGATTTCGCACACCATCGACTGTCTCATCCGCTGTGCCCTGAATAATCTGCACTGGGTAATTTTGCGAAGGCGCATCCAGCATCTGACGGTGCCAGCGGTACATAGCTCCCACCCAACGCACTGACAGGTAATGCGGTTGAAGCGGATCGCAAGTTTCAAGAAACTGATTGAATGCCTCATCATGACTGACTGGCATAAAGACACGCTTAACCCGTCGAAGGAAAGGCCGAAGAAGCCAGTACAGCCGCCTGACCTGCTCAAACCGCCGGATATATAAGAGCGGTGCTAAAGCAGAGACTCCAATAAACGTATTTCGGAATTCAGCTTGGGTTAATAGTCGCTGTAACAGCAAACCGCCTCCAGTACTCAGGCCGATAGCCAGCCAAGGCTCCCTGAACTCCCTTGTTATAGTTGCAAACAGTTCATCCATGAGGCGTTGATAGGTCTCAAAGCTATCAATAGCAGCACGCTCGCCTGATGAAAGGCCATGACCAGGCAGGTCAAAGCTGTGAATACGAAAACCCTGAGAGAGAGCCAACTGATAAAGCGGCCCATATAGCGCCAGATGATCGGTATACCCTGTAACAACAAACAGATTCGCTTTGACTTCGCCAATAGGCGTCCAGCAGCTGCGGTGAATACGGTAGCCCCCTAGCTCCTGATGACCCAGTGCCAGGGTTGCTCCCGTCTCTTCGACCACTTTCTTGAGACCATAGTGCTGCAAATAACTTTGCAATGGCGTTGCAAGCGAATCCACGCTGCAAGGGAAAACAGGAAGTTCGGCATGCAGGTCACTCCATGAACTCACATCAGAATCCTTTATAAATCAGTTATTAATAGCGTCTGGTTCACAGAAATAAAAACGCCCCGAGATCGGGGCGTTAACAAAAAAGCGTTTCAGGATTTAGCGCACTTGCGCATCCAGTTCGCCCTTAATGTAGCGATTGGCCATTGAGTCCAGCGAAATAGGCTTGATGCGTTCAGCCTGACCCGCTGTACCAAAAGCTTCGTAGCGTGCGATGCAGATATCACGCATGGCTTCGATAGTTTTGCTCAGGTATTTACGCGGATCAAATTCACTGGGGTTATGTGCCATGAAACGGCGAATCGCGCCAGTGGAAGCCAGGCGAAGGTCTGTATCAATGTTCACTTTACGAACACCGTACTTGATACCCTCGACAATCTCTTCAACAGGTACGCCATAGGTTTCTGGAATAGCACCACCAAACTCATTGATGATCGCCAGCCAATCCTGAGGAACCGAGGAAGAGCCATGCATAACCAAATGCGTGGTCGGTAAACGCTGGTGAATCGCCTTGATTCGCTCAATCGAAAGAATGTCACCGGTCGGTGGACGGCTAAACTTGTAAGCGCCATGACTGGTACCGATGGCAATCGCCAGCGCATCGACATTCGTCGCTTTAACAAATTGTGCCGCCTCTTCCGGATCCGTCAGCAACTGGCTGTGATCCAGCGTGCCTTCGGCGCCGATACCATCCTCTTCACCGGCCTGACCGGTTTCAAGTGAGCCCAGGCAACCGAGTTCGCCCTCAACGGAAACACCACAGGCGTGAGCCATTTCAACCGTGCGACGGGTAACATCCACGTTGTAGTCGTAGTCTGCGGGTGTTTTACCATCTTCGCGTAGCGAGCCATCCATCATGACGGAGCTAAATCCCATCTGGATAGAGCGCTGACAGACGCTTGGGGAAGTACCATGATCCTGGTGCATAACCACAGGAATATGGGGAAATTCTTCTACCGCCGCCAAAATCAGGTGACGAAGGAAGGGCGCGCCTGCGTACTTACGGGCACCGGCAGAAGCCTGCAAGATAACGGGAGCGCTGGTTTTATCGGCGGCCTCCATGATCGCGCGCACTTGTTCAAGGTTATTCACATTGAACGCAGGTACGCCGTAGCCATGCTCGGCTGCGTGATCAAGCAGTTGCCGCATACTGACAAGAGCCATAATTTTCCTCTCCGGACGTTCGGGTTCGTCCATCAGGTGATCAATTGCCCAAATGTGGGCAGGCTGGGAGCACCAAATTACCCCCAACCCTGAGCCGAATTATCCGGCTCGTTGCTGCAGCATAGCTACAGCGGGCAGCACCTTGCCTTCCACGAATTCGAGGAAAGCACCGCCACCGGTAGAAATATAGGAAACCTGATCGGCAATGCCGTATTTATCGATGGCTGCCAAGGTATCGCCACCACCAGCAATCGAGAAGCCAGAGGACTGGGCAATGGCCATGGATAGCGTCTTGGTACCTTCTCCAAACTGGTCAAATTCGAATACGCCCACAGGGCCATTCCAGAGAATAGTTTGGGAGCACTTCAGCATTTCTGCCAATTTGGCTGCAGTTTTAGGGCCGATATCCAGAATCATCTCATCTTCAGCCACATCATCGACGGACTTCACTACCGCTTCTGCATCAGCAGCAAACGCTGTCGCCACAACGACATCTTCAGGCAAAGGAATCGCGCACTTTTCCATCAGCGCTTTAGCCGTCGGGATCAAATCAGCTTCGTACAGTGACTTACCGACGGGTTTACCTGCGGCCGCCAGGAAGGTATTAGCAATACCGCCACCCACGATCAACTGATCGCAGACATCACTCAATGAGTTAAGCACGTCCAGTTTGGTCGACACCTTGGAGCCACCCACGATGGCAGCCATCGGCTTGGCGGGGTTATCCAGCGCTTTGCCCAGCGCTTCAAGTTCCGCCGCCAGCAGCGGACCTGCACACGCCACCGGAGCAAACTGGCCGACACCATGGGTTGATGCCTGTGCCCGGTGTGCAGTACCGAAGGCATCCATGACATAGATATCGCAAAGCGCTGCCATTTTCTTCGACAGCGCTTCATCGTTCTTACCTTCGCCTTTGTTGAAACGTACGTTCTCAAACAAGACAACACCACCATCGGCCATGGCCGGCACGCCATCCAGCCAGTCACTCACCAGCTTCACTTCTTTACCCAGCAACGTGGACAAATGCTCAGCCACAGGTTTCAGTGAAGAGGCTTCATCGAAAACGCCTTCTTCAGGGCGACCCAGGTGAGACATCAGCATGACTTTGGCACCCTGCTCCATCGCCTGTTTAATAGTGGGCAAGGAGGCTCGAATCCGCGCATCAGAGGTCACTTTACCCTCTTTGACCGGGACATTGAGGTCTTCACGGATGAGCACCCGCTTACCTGCGAGTTCAAGACTGTTCATGGTAATGACATTCATGGGCATTCCTGCTTTTCTTGAGATTGTTATGTCCGGGTCAGCCAGTGGTATGCCACATCGAGCATCCGGTTGGCGTAACCCCACTCATTGTCGAACCAACAAAACATTTTCAACATCCGGTCGCCACTCACTCGGGTCTGAGTGCCATCGATGATGGCGGAGCGACCATCGTGATTAAAATCGACCGAGGCATGGGGCTCCTGGGTAAAGCCCAACAAGCCTTGTAACTCGCCATCACGACTGGCGGCTTCCAACAAGGTGTTCACCTCGGCAGCAGTGACACTCTTATTAAGATTCAGGGTGATATCCATCGCCGACACATTAATGGTCGGCACACGCACTGCCAAGCATTGGAAACGCCCTGACAACTGCGGTAACAGACGATCCAACCCGCGCGCCAGTCCGGTATCCACAGGGATAATAGAGCTAAGGGCGCTTCGGGTCAGACGAAGATTGGTATTGTGATAGGCATCGATCACCGGCTGGTCATTCATGGCCGAGTGAATCGTGGTGGTCACACCACATTCGATTCCGTAAGTGCGCTCCAGTAAATCGAGTACTGGCACTACACAGTTAGTGGTACAGGACGCAGCGGAGACGATCGTATGTTCTGCGCGCAACTGATGCTGATTCACGCCATACACGATCGTGGCATCCACTTCCGCAGAGGCAGGCTGGCTAAAGAGCAATCGTGCCGCGCCCGCTTTCAGATGCTGCTCGGCCGCTTCACGCTCAGTGAAGGTACCGGAACACTCCAAAACCAGATCAATACCGAGACTTTTCCAGGGCAAGGCTTCAGGCGTCGGCGCATTCACAACCTTGATACGATCCCGCCCGACACAGAGATAATCCTCTTCATGACGGACTTCTAACGGAAAACGCCCGTGGGTCGTGTCATAACGGGTCAAATACGCGACCGTTTCAATATCAGAAAGCTCATTGAGCGCAACCACTTCAAACTGATCGCGATAGCCGCTTTCATACAACGCCCGTAGCACGGACTGACCAATTCGACCGTATCCATTGATGGCAATACGAAATGCCATAGCCTTTTACCTTACGCAGTCTTCAGTACTTCTCGAGGCTGATAAGTCAGCACTCTGACAGCAAGAGGTTGTGAATAAAAAAAGGGGCTCGCAAGCCCCTTTTTACCTGTGGGCCTTAGCCCAGCACCGACTTCGCGGTAGCAACCACGTTGTCGACGGTAAAGCCGAAGTGCTTGAACAACTCACCGGCTGGCGCAGATTCACCAAAGGTGGTCATGCCAACGATTTTGCCATTCAGGCCAACGTACTTGTACCAGAAGTCTGCATGCGCAGCTTCGACCGCGACACGGGCCGTCACAGAAGCGGGCAAAACAGATTCGCGATAGGCAGCATCCTGCTCATCAAAGGCATCGGTACAAGGCAGGGAAACGACACGTACCTGCTTACCTTCTGCACTGATTTGCTCGGCAGCTTTCACTGCCAGCTCAACTTCAGAGCCCGTGGCCATCAGGATCAGATCCGGCGTGCCATTGCAATCCACCAGCACATAGCCACCTTTGGCAATGTTGGCGACCTGTTCAGCAGAGCGAGGCATGTGCTGCAAGTTCTGACGAGAGAACACCAGCGCACTTGGGCCATTCACACGAATAATCGCTTCTTTCCAGGACACCGCAGATTCTACGGTATCGCAAGGGCGCCAAACGTGCAGGTTCGGGGTATGACGCATGTTCGCCAGCTGTTCGATGGGCTGGTGAGTCGGGCCATCTTCACCCAGACCGATGGAGTCATGGGTATAAACGAAGATGTTACGGATCTTCATCAGCGCAGCCATACGTACGGCGTTACGCGCATATTCCATGAAGGTCAGGAAGGTGGCACCGTAAGGAACAAAGCCGCCGTGCAGCGTCAGACCATTCATGATGGCGCTCATGCCAAACTCACGCACACCGTAGTGCAGGTAGTTACCGCTGGCGTCTTCTGGAGTGATGCTCTTGGAGAACTTGTTGAACGTCAGGTTGGAAGGCGCCAGGTCCGCAGAACCGCCCAGCAGCTCAGGCAGTTTTTCAGCAAAGGCATTCAGCGTGTTCTGAGATGCTTTACGAGAAGCGATGGTCTCGCCTTTCTCCTGCAAAGACTGGATGTAGGCATCTGCATCCGCCACGAAGCTCTCTGGCAGATCACCAGTGCTACGACGGATCAGCTCTGCAGCCAGCTCAGGATGAGCCGCCTGATAACGGGATAGCAGGTCATTCCACTGGTTTTCCAGCTTGCTGCCTTTGTCGGCGGCGTTCCAGCCTGCGTAAATATCTTCAGGTACCACAAACTCAGGGTAGTTCCAGCCCAGCGCTTCACGAGTCGCCTGAACTTCATCCTTACCCAGCGCCGCACCGTGACACTCTTCTTTGCCCTGCTTGTTGGGTGAACCAAAACCGATGATGGTTTTGCAGCAGATCAGCGTCGGCTTGTCGGTGGTCGACTTGGCAGCGTCAACGGCAGCCTTGATGGCTTCAGCATCATGGCCATCAACACCGGCAATCACATGCCAGCCATAGGATTCAAAACGCTTGGCCGTGTCATCGGTAAACCAGCCTTCGACTTCACCGTCGATGGAAATACCGTTGTCATCGTAGAAAGCGATCAGTTTACCCAGACCCAAGGTACCTGCCAGAGAGCAAACCTCGTGAGAGATACCTTCCATCATGCAGCCATCGCCCATGAAGGTGTAGGTGTAGTGGTCAACGATGTCGAAACCGTCGCGGTTGAACTGCGCGGCCAACACTTTCTCAGCCGTCGCCATACCCACGGCATTCGCAATACCCTGACCCAGTGGGCCGGTAGTGGTTTCAACACCTGGGCAATAACCGTATTCGGGATGTCCGGCAGTTTTAGAGTGCAACTGACGGAAGTTTTTCAGATCTTCAATACCAACATCATAGCCAGAGAGGTGCAACAGGCTGTAGATAAGCATTGAGCCGTGACCGTTGGACAGTACAAAGCGGTCGCGGTTGAACCAGTGCGGATTGGAAGGATTGTGGTGAAGGTAGTCATTCCACAGAACTTCGGCAATATCAGCCATACCCATTGGTGCACCGGGATGGCCAGAATTTGCTTTCTGCACAGCATCCATACTCAATGCACGGATAGCGTTGGCAAGCTCTCGACGAGAAGGCATTATCAGTCTCCTGGATAAGTTGCATTAACCCGTGTTTCGAAGGTCGACATTCTCCCTTCTCAATTCGGACTGTGCAACGTTTGGCATGCAACAGCTAAACAAAAACTTCGAAAAGCTGTAAAAAATTGTTTTTTTATAGTCCTCGCATGGGAATCACCCCATGCTGACGTTATAATCCGCCTTTCCGCCCAAGCGGCGGTACCTCCACGGCCCGCAAGGCCCGTAATTAAGTCACTGCTCCCGCTTGGGAGTACTCAATTATGAGGCTTATCTCACAATGAGCAATTATTCCATCTTCACATCCGAGTCCGTTTCCGAAGGTCATCCCGATAAAATCGCGGACCAGATCTCCGATGCTGTTCTGGATGCGATCATCAGCCAAGACAAATACGCCCGTGTTGCTTGCGAAACCCTGGTAAAAACCGGTGTGGCTATTGTTGCTGGTGAAATCTCCACCTCTGCCTGGGTCGATCTTGAAGACCTGGTGCGTAAAGTCATTCTGGATATCGGCTATACCTCTTCGGATGTAGGTTTTGATGGCGCCACCTGCGGCATCATGAACATCATCGGCAAGCAGTCTGTTGATATTGCCCAGGGCGTTGACCGCAGCAAGCCTGAAGATCAGGGTGCTGGCGACCAGGGTCTGATGTTTGGCTATGCCAGCAACGAGACCAGCGTTCTGATGCCTGCGCCTATTTGCTATGCCCACCGTCTGGTTGAGCGTCAGGCAGAAGCGCGCAAGTCCGGCCTGCTGCCTTGGCTGCGTCCTGATGCGAAAAGTCAGGTCACTTTCCGTTACGACAACGGCAAGGTAGCGGGTATCGATGCAGTTGTTCTGTCCACTCAGCACAACCCGGACGTCAAGCAGAGCGATCTGCGTGAAGCCGTTATGGAGCTGATCGTTAAGCACACTCTGCCTGCAGAATGGATCACCAAAGACACCCAGTTCCACATCAATCCGACCGGCCAGTTCATCATCGGCGGCCCTGTAGGTGACTGTGGTCTGACCGGCCGCAAGATCATCGTAGACACCTACGGCGGCATGGCTCGTCACGGCGGTGGCGCCTTCTCTGGCAAGGATCCTTCCAAGGTTGACCGCTCTGCGGCTTACGCTGGCCGTTACGTGGCGAAAAACATCGTCGCAGCAGGCCTGGCGGATCAGTGCGAAATCCAGGTTTCCTATGCGATTGGTGTGGCACAGCCCACTTCCATCTCCATCAACACCTTCGGCACCGGCAAAATCTCCGAAGCGCGCCTGATCGAGCTGGTACGTCGTCACTTTGACCTGCGTCCTTACGCGATCACCACCATGCTGGATCTGCTGCACCCGATGTATCAGGCCACAGCGGCGTACGGCCACTTCGGCCGTGATCCTTATGAGATGACCGTTAACGGTGAAACCTTCCTGGCATTCCCCTGGGAGAAAACCGATAAGGCTGAAGCCCTGCGTGCAGACGCTGGCCTGTAAGGCTGCCTGACGACTATCACATCATTCGACAGTCAAAAAAATACCCCGCTCAGGCGGGGTATTTTTGTTTTCGCGCTACGGCCAAAACCCTTAACTTGCTGCTTGGGCCAACTCTGAAGTACAGCAAGGGCAGCGAGTTGCCTTGATAGGAATTTCGCTAAAGCAGAAATCACAGCTCTTGGTTGTCGGTGCCTTTTCCGGTTCTGGTTCTGGCTCTGCCTTCTTTTTCTCCTGTAGACGGTTTACCGCTTTAATAAGCATAAAGAGAGCAAAGGCCATGATAGTAAAGCTGATCAGCGAATTCAGAAACAGACCGATATTCAGAGTGACTGCACCCGCTTCTTTCGCGGCGGCCAGTGTCGGATAGTCAGCGCCTTCGATCGCAGGTTTCAGCGTAATGAAAAGATCGCTGAAATCGACATTCCCTAGCAGCAGCCCCAATGGCGGCATCAGAATATCTGCCACCATACTTTTGACGATGGTGGTAAACGCACCACCGATCACAATCCCCACGGCCATATCGACCACATTGCCGCGCAGGGCAAACTTCTTAAACTCTTCAACGATTGCCATCGAACAGATTCTCCTTGGCTCATCCTTGGGAGGGCATCACCCCGCTAACAGACACACTATAGCGGCCTGAATCACAGGATTCAGCCTCCTGATTCCAACATAACCTTTCAGCAACGGTGATTTACGATGAAGTCACTACTTAAAGGTATAGACCAGTGTGACCGAACTTTGTGTATCGGTCTTTTTGATCCCCGGGTCCACTTCCGAGTTGTAATCCACGGTAAACGCCGTTTTCAGTGCAAGAGCGCTGTAGATATTCACCTTCAGCGCCGTTTCAGAATGCACACGACTGTTTTCGGAGCTATCCAGCGCCCAGTCCGTACTCAGGTTCTGTGAGAATTGTGCGGTTGGGCTGAGTTTGTATTTATAGTTGAGCGAGGCGCGGACGAGGGCAAATCCGGCGCTTGCGCCATCGTCTTTTTCATTGAAACCGAAACCGGGACCGGCACTGAGGTCCAACGTTTGGTCTTCTGTGGATATCCAGCGGCGGGTATAACCACCGGCAACCGTACCCTGATAGTCATAACCGCTAAATCGGTCTTGCTCATAAGAGCTATAGAGAAAGGCGGAGGTTCGGCGCTGGTCCACGTTACCGGTGGGATGCAGCAGGTAGTTGCCCTGCCCGGAGAGGAAAAGCCGCTGACCGGTGGTGTTGTAGACATGATCACCATCATCACCGTCGGTACGGTCACGACTGTAATAGGCATCCAGATTGAATTCGTTACGCCAGCGCGCCAATTCCTGGTTGATGGTAATGGCACCTTTGGCTGAAGCGTTATTGGTGTTCCCCGTGTTCAGGATCATGCCGAGTTCAGCATCAATCTTCAGAGGAGGCTCGGGCTTAGCAGGCTTTGCCGGCTTCTTTACTTTGACAGGCTTGGCCGCACTGGTGGCGGTTGCATCACTCGTTGAGGTGCCGGTTGCTGCAGTTTGCGTTGAGGATGTTCCGTTCGTGGTGGCAGTTGACGAACTGGTCGATGTCCCGCTCTCAGCAAAGGCAGAGCCTGTAGCACCAAGGCTAATGAGTGCAAGGCCGCCTGTCAGAATCGCAGCCCGATAGGTCATAGTGGGGTTCTCCTGGGTCACTTCATTAAGTCAGCCTTTAAGGCCAATTTGAGGATTCTTCAATCGTAACTATCATCTCTGATGTCAGATGTGGCTGCATTTTCATTCTGTTTCCCCCTTCTTCGACTTCCTTCCCAGATAGTCTCCATTCGCAAAAATTCCTGCATTCGGAAGCATTTGTAACAACGTCAGAGACTCTGGCTGGCGCTTCCCCTGTGGTAGGATGACCCTCCCAGCGCAAGCGCTGTTCTCAGTAACCTGTTCACTGGCTTGAAAAGTTATTTCTGACCATGCGTATACCCCGAATTTACCAGGCTGATGCCGTTCGTCCCGGACAAGAACTTGAGCTGGACGCCATGGCCTTTCAACACAGTGTGAAAGCCCTGCGAATGCAGCCCGGCCAGCGCATCGATATCTTCAACGGTGTACTTAAAGGGTATTTTGAAGGCACGCTGAATGAAGTCAGCAAGCGTCATGCAACGGTACAACTGCAGCAGTTTCGCGCCCATGAAAATGAGTCGCCGCTGCACGTGCACATAGGCCAGACTTTATCGCGCGGCGAACGCATGGATTACGCCGTGCAAAAGGCCACCGAGACCGGCATGAATGTGATGACGCCACTCTACAGCGAGCGCTGCGAAGTCAAATTGCAGGGCGACCGAACTGACAAGCGTCTGCAGCATTGGCAACAGGTGGCCATTAGTGCCTGCGAGCAATGCATTCGCCCTGTAGTCCCGGCTATTCAGGCCCCTGAACCCCTGAGCGACTGGCTAAAAAGCGTCGATGCCGAGCTCAAACTCGTGCTGCATCATCGCTCGAGCGTCGCCCTGCAAAGCCTGCCCAAGCCTGCCTCGATTGCGCTGCTTATCGGCCCGGAAGGCGGACTGACGGAAGATGAAATCGCACAGGCGGAAGCCGCCGGTTTTCAGTCTGTGACGATGGGACCGCGTGTTCTGAGAACGGAAACAGCCCCCGTCGTTGCGCTGAGCCTGTGTCAGATGCTCTGGGGAGATTTCTGATTCGACTGCATTTGCGGATAAAAACACACTGGAACTTTGCATTTGCCCGATTCGTCACCATCTTCAAGGCGCGTTTCATACCGGAAGCTTAGGGTTACCAAGACCCTGAAAAGTTCGACCCATTTCACCGGGATTCTGCACCAAGACGCAGCCCGAAACAGCGAGCCCTCACCTGGGGCGACGCTGCACACCTGATCAGGAGACAGGTATGGCAACCATTAATGTCGGCGTTGTGATGGACCCCATTCAGGCCATCAACTACAAGAAAGACTCCTCACTGGCCATGCTGGTCGCGGCCCAGTCCCGCGGCTGGAACCTGTTCTATATGGAGCAGAAGGATCTGTACTCCCGCGACGGTCAGGCCATGGCCGTAATGCAGCCCCTCAAGGTCGCCTATGATCCTGAAAACTGGTATGAGCTGAGCGCTGCCGAACACCGTCCGCTGTCGGATATGAACGTCATTCTGATGCGCAAGGATCCGCCTTTTGATAACGAGTTCATTTACAGCACCTACCTGCTGGAAGACGCCGAGCGCCGCGGCACGCTGATTGTGAATAAGCCACAAAGCCTGCGTGACTGTAACGAGAAAGTGTTTGCCACCCAGTTTCCTGAACTGACTCCACCCGTGCTGGTCAGCCGCCGTGCGGACCTGTTAAAAGCCTTCCTTGGCGAGCATGAGGATGTGATCTACAAGCCACTGGATGGCATGGGTGGCAGCATGATCTTCCGTGTCCGCGCCGGCGACCCCAACCTGAATGTGATTCTGGAAACCCTGACCGACTTTGGTACCCAGCAGATCATGGCACAGCGTTATATTCCGGAAATTGTGGATGGGGATAAACGCATCCTGATGATTGATGGCAAGCCTGTGGATTATTGCCTGGCGCGCATTCCCAGTCAGGGTGAAACCCGTGGCAACCTGGCGGCCGGTGGTCGTGGTGAAGCCCGCCCTCTCACGGCTCGCGACCGTGAGATTGCAGAGCGTGTTGGTCCGATTCTCAAGGAAAAAGGCCTGATCTTTGTCGGACTTGATGTCATCGGTGACTACCTGACCGAAATCAACGTCACCAGTCCGACCTGCATCCGTGAAATCAACGATCAGTTCAATCTGGATATCGGCGGTATGCTGATGGATGCCATTGCCGAGAAGATCGGAGCCTGAAGCCGACCATGACGACCGCTGTGCCAAACGCGCCTGCGCGCGACAGCCGCCTGATGAAGGCCGTGCTATTGGCACTGGTCGTCCATGGAGTGGTATTGCTCGGCCTCGGCTTTGATTTTCCCAAACCGGCGCGAACAACCCAGAATGCCCTGGATGTCACGCTGGCCAGCTACGACGACAAGCAGGCCCCTGAAAAAGCGGACTACATTGCCCAAAGCAATCAAACGGGCAGTGGTGAACAGAAAGAAAAAGCGCGCCTTACGACTACCGAGCGCGCTCGCTTTACCGACGACAAGATCAACGATCTGGCAGCGCAGCAGCCGGAATCCTCGTCGCAACAATCGCCAGAGCCGGTGACGCCGACAACCACTCCCCCCAAAGAAACCATCACCAAAGAAAAAGCGGTGGCGAAAGAGCCCCCCAAGAAAAAGGTGGTAACGACCACCTCCAAACAGCCTAAGGCCATCAAGGAAACTCCAAAGAAGCCCACTGCCCAGCCTAGTGCCAAAGCCGCAACACATCCGGAAGGCATGTCACTGACAGCCCGCAGTCTGGAGATTGCCAGCATGGAAGCCTCGCTGGATATGATGCGTCAGGAATATGCCAAACGTCCGCGCAAGCGCACGCTGAACTCCAACTCCACCCAGCGCAGTGAAGATGCCTTTTACCTGAATGCCTGGAAGGACAAGATTCAGCAGGTCGGCAACATGAATTATCCGGAAGTTTCACGCAAGGAAGGCATCTATGGCCGTTTGCGGATGATGGTTACCCTGCGCCCGGATGGCAGTGTGATCAGCATCAAATTGCTCGAATCCTCCGGCCACAAGGCACTGGATGATGCGGCGAAACGTATCGTGCATCTGGCGGCACCTTTTGCGCCCTTCCCTCCCAAAATGCGCTCAGAAGTGGACGAGCTGGAAATCATCCGCACCTGGACCTTTGAGCGGGACCGCACCTTATTCTGAGGCGGCCACGCCCCCTGAACTAAGACAATAAAAGCCGGTGAGACAATAAAAAAAGCCGGTACATCGCTGCCCGGTTTTTTTCATAGTGGCGATCAACTATCGCCAACGCCACCTAGTTCATCTGGGTGATTTCAATCCCGATCTGATAATCACCGGGACCACTCTGCTCACAGCGAATGACTTTGCCTTCGGCCTGAAGAGGCGGCACACCATTGTTTTGTGAGGACAGTTTGGCCTGAACCACTTCACCGACTGCCAGCGGCTCGCCAAGCGAAATACCGAGGCCTGTGGCACTGAGATCCTGACAGATACCGATCACCGGCACCGGGCTACCGGCCCTGCGCAGACTGACTTCGGCGTTAATCATCATGCGGTAAAAGTTGCGTCGATCATCATGCCCAATCACCGTGGCACTCCTCCTGTCATTCTCATCCGTGGCCGCTGAAGACCTGTGGTATTCATCATCCTTATCCGGCCAGTATAGCGCCCTGAGCCCGCATCACCCACTCAACTTTGGCACCAGAACGCTTCAATACTTTGCGACAGAGCACACCCATACAGATCAGCCCGCCTTGCTGATAACAGGCCGCCGATGCCCAGCCTTTTTCGTCGGCCTGGTGCGTTTTTTCCACCAGATAATGATGCCGGTGATGACCAGTGCCGAAATCAGCACGCCCATGACTGACATCAGCACCCGCCCGGCAAAGCCCAGAATACGCCCGGAATGAACCGGCAACTGCAGCTGCACAAACACATCAGCCGCCGTGCCTTTCCAGGGGACACGCGTCCCGAGGATTTCGGCATCATTGGCATCGAAGTAGACCCAGCGGGTTTGCATGCCGTTATCAAAAGGCGCATCGCCACCAAAACCCACCCCATAAATCCGCCAGCCAGGCACATAGAACACATGACTGGCGACCATCTCCCAGTGGTGCGCATCACCGTATTGCTGGCCGACGTTTACCGCCTGAGCAAAATCCAGTGCGGGCTTGTGCTGCTTGATCAGGCTCACGGGTTGGCGCTCGATAAAGGGGTCTGGAGTCAGGGTTGAGACAGCTTCCAGCGCCGGTCGAAAGACTTCCCGGTATAAATTCAGGGACATGGAGGTAAAGGCGATCAGCAGCAGAATGACAAAACACCACAACCCGACCGCCAGATGCAGGCTGTAGTTCAGACGAAAACGGCTGGCCGAGAATTTCACTTTCCAGGCAGGTGCCCAGCGGGTGGCATAACTTCGGCCACTGGCACTGCGTCGCGGCGGAAGCGTCAGGTAAGCCGCCAGAAAGGTGTCAAAAAACCAGACCATCGCCGCCGCGCCCATCACCCATTTGCCCCAACGATCGATGCCCCAGAAGCTGGGTAATTGCAGCGAGTAATGCAGCTTGTAGATAAAGGGCATGAGATGGCGACGATCCAGACTGACCGCCTCACTGTTACGGGTACCTATCACCTTTCCCGTGACGGGGTTAACGAAGACCTGATTGAAACCGACCTCAAAACGCTTGCCAGTCATGGGATTAAGTCGCGGACGAATGTAATACACCAGACTGTGTCCCGCCTCCGCCGCCAGCGGAAAGAAGGTCGGCATAATGCGGTTATCCCATTCAGGCAGCGTTTCAGCCAGCGCCAATGGCGACTGCAGCGAGCCTTGGCTATCCACCCGAAAAAGGTCGGCATTCAGCCATTCATCCAGCTCGTGATCCCAGGAAATGAAAATGCCGGTGATGCTGGCCACCAGCAAAAACAGCGCTGATGACAACCCCAGCCAACGATGCAAACGTCCGCACAGTGCACGCATAACCTGCAATGACTTCCTACTTCCAACGCCAGCACTGATGACCTTACTCCGTGGCGCTCAGTGGGCAGAAAAAAATGCGGGTAACAGCTGTGACCCTGTTACCCGTGCAGCGCCCGGCACACCGGGCGTATGTCAGAGAAGAATAGCGGTGATCAGAACTCGGTTGATACCGAGAAACGCACTTCACGCGGCGCACCCTGTGTCAGGTAGCCACCCGTTGCGGAAGCCCAGTAGTCTTCATCCGTGACGTTTTTCACGTTGGCACGGAAGGTCACCTGCTGGTCAGCCACGCGGGTTTCATAGCTGGCGCCCAGGTCCAGTCGCGTCCAGGGGTCCAGCTCCAGGTTGTTGGCCTGATCCAGATACTGGGAACCGGTACGAATCACCTTACCGTTAACCGACAAACCGTCCACTGCGGCGATCTTATAGTCACCACCTACCACGAAGCGATACTCAGGCACACCTACGGCATCATTGCCTTCGATGGACGAATCGACGGTGTCACGCACTTCCGGGTCCATAAAGGTCGCGCTGGCGAAGACGCTCAAGGCAGGCATTGGCTGGGCATGGGCGCTCAGCTCAAGGCCACGGTTACGCTGTTCGCCGTAGTAGCTGTTGCTGTTGATGGTCGACACCGGTTTTTCGATCTGGAACAGGGCCACACTGGCGCCGTAGTTCTCACGCTCGAACTTCACACCGATCTCATTCTGCTTGGACTCATAGGGCGACAGCTGACGCGTCACACCACCGACATTGAGGGTATCACCCTGCTGCAAGCCCTGAATGTGGTTGGCATACACCGACACACCGTCAACAGGCTTGAAGACCACGCCGTAGACCGGCGACAGGACTTCATCGTTATAACCGGTCGCTTCCACCCACTGCTGACGCGCTCCCAGAGTAACCAGCAGGCGGTCATCCATAAAGCCCAGGGTGTCAGATAAAGAAATACCGTCCATCTGGGTACGGGAAGTAATGGCCGGGTTATTCATGTTACCGCTGGCGTACAGCGTCGCCGGATAGGCAACGTTAGTATTCGGGTTATAGATATTCGTCGTCGAACCTGAGCCAGACATGGTGTAGGCGCTGCCGGAACGGTTCACAAAACCGGAGTAGGCCAGATTCACCTGATGAGAAATGTCGCCGGTCAGGAAGTTGCCACGCACGCCTGCAGTGGTCGACACCGTGTAGGAGCGATAAGGCACAGACAGTCGGTAAAGCGTGCTGTCGCCATTGCTGCTGGAGAGTGTTGGAGAGGAGTAGTCGCCGTACTCGCGGTTTTTGTTGCCACCAATGGCACCGTAAGCGGTCCACTGATCATTCAGGTCAAACTCACCACGCAGTAAGGCAAAGGTGGTTTCCGTATGGGAGTTCACCCAGTCCGGGCTGTAGTTGGTATCAGAATCCGGCGCATCGGGCAGCGATGTGGCCGTAGTGCCCAGACCGTTATAGACCACCGAGCGGCCGCCATCAGTGGCATAGCGCTGGTAACCCAGATCCAGAGAGCCACGCACCCGCTCACCCTTGTAATCGAGCCCGGCAACCAGGGCATCGGTATCCGTTTCTTCGTTATCGACAGCGGTATCGCCCTTACGCTTGAGGCCGCTGACACGAATCCCCCAGCGATCTGCTTCGCCAAATCGGCGGGAAACGTCGGCACTCAGACCTGCCTGACCGTCCGCTGCGTAATCCAGAGTAATTTTATTCAGAGGTTTGTCGCCGGCATGCTTGGGTTCAAGGTTGACCGAGCCACCGATGCCCGAACCACCGGGAGAGACACCATTCAGAAAAGCACTCGCCCCTTTTAGCAGCTCGACACGACCCAGCAGTTCAGTCGAGACCATCTGGCGCGGCAGTACGCCGTAAACACCGCCGTAAGTGATGTCATCGTTATAAAGCGGCATACCACGGATCACGAAAGTCTCGGCATAGTTACCGTAGCCAGCACCGACGGAAACAGAAGCATCGTTTTCAAGCACTTCCGCCACCGATTGCGCCTGCTGCTGCTCGATAAGCTGTTCAGTAAAACCGGTAACGCTAAAAGGGACGTTCTCCGCTTTCTGCTCGCCCAGCACACCCAAACGCCCACCACTGGCAATCTGACCGCCAGCGTAGGCTTCCGGCAGCGCATTCACGCCCTGCAGAGCATCGCCTTCAATATTCAGCGTGGGAAGTACCAGTGCATCGCTACTGGAAGAGGTTTCAGCCAGAGCCTGGCCGGAGAGCAATAAAGGTAGGGTAACCCAGGCGGAACTAAGCAGGACTCCCCCGAGCCGTGAGGCAGGACGCGAACAGCCAGACGCGGACTTCATACTGAATACAACTCCTAATCTAAATAAGAATAATAAAGATTCAATAAATTGCGGATAAAAGCCCGCCTCCTGCATGCCCCTATCCGCAATTATTGTTTCCCTGTCCAGACGGACATCCGGTCCTCCGCGTTCCTCCTGAATCACGGCATTCCGGCGGTGCAATACCTATCGTTCGCTCAACATCCAACAGTGATACGATGCAACAGATTGCAAATATTTATGATAATCGTTCTCATTCGATTTAAAAACCCCTGTTCAGCTATTTCTTGGCCTCAACATTGGGTCGTCGCCCTTCGGGCCGGTGCAGAGGTTGTATCCTTAGAAGAAAAAACAATTGGAATCGAATAACGAAATTAAAAATAATAACTATTAGATATATAAGATTCGGCGATTACAGGCGCAGGCGAGGACACCCGATGCACTATCTGATTCTCCCCGGCTACCGGGGTTCAGGCCCACATCACTGGCAAAGTCACTGGCAGGAGCGCCTGGCATCTCAACCCCATACCACGGTAAGCCGTCTGGAGGTCGAAGATTGGGATCAGCCGACGCCCCAACACTGGCTGGCACAGTTTGAGATGGCCCTGTCGGCGGTTTCCGGCCCGGTGATCGTCATTGCCCATAGTCTTGGCTGTATTTTGCTCAATCACGCCTTGCGTCAGATATCACTGCGTAATCGCGAAAAACTGCAGGGAGCGCTGCTGGTTGCCCCTTCCGATGTGGAGCGTGATAACGCTCCTCGTCCACTGAAGGCCTTCGCTCCTATCAGGCCCGAGCCACTGCCTTTCCCGACGCTGGTTATCAGCGCCGATAATGACTATGCCGCCACGCCTGAGCGCTGCCAGTGGCTGGTCCGGCAATGGCAGGCTGAACATGTGCTGATCCCCAGCGCCGGTCATATCAATACCCATGCCGGGTACCGCAAGTGGAATACCGGGCTGGGTTACCTTGCGGCTCTGAATGAACGCGTTCGCCAGAGCCAATCCATCCCCTGCGCCTGCTGAAAACCGATTCGTTTCAGTTACCGACAAAAGACTGGAAGCCCGGAACTCAGCCGCTATACTGGGCGACGCGATAGCCCCTGAGTGGGGCTGAAGACAGGCTCGGGCGATATATTGCCTGAGAGAGCAGATCGTTCATTGCTGATCAGGACACCCATGAAAGCTTCCTCTCCTTTCCTTGCCGGAACCGCAGGGCTTTGCCTTCTGACCGGACTACTGGCCACCAATCTCCATGCTGAAGAGAGCTCGGCACTGAGCACCTTGCAGCAACAATCACCGTTGATGGCACTGATCAGCAAGCAGGTCGCTGCCCGCTGCAATCAGGACCTGAGCGCAATTGATCAAACCTGGCTGGATGCCGTCACCGGCTCAGAGGGTGCCAGCAAGGCAGAACAGGCGTTACGTGAAGACAAACCTGATCGCTACCAGACCGCTCTTGAGTCCATCGCCTGCCCGCAATAAGTCGCTGGTTTTTCAAGAGCAAAACCCCGATATAACTGAAAGAATGTCAGCTGGATTGCTGACATTCTTCACATTCAGAACTTACCCACGACCAACCCGAAGGCATTTGTCTCTGAGCATTGTCATACCCGGAGCACATGGTTAAGGTAGGATGTTAACTGGCTGATGGTGCCCTCCATTGGCCGGCGCCGGCAGCAGCCCTGCGCCCTGATCTCTGCTGGAAACGAAAAATGGCCCGTCAGGATGACGCTTGGGGCATGGAGCCTGGGCAGTAAAGTGTCATCTCGAGCGGTGCCAGAAGGAACTCTGTCCCACAAGGAATCTTCTGATGACGCGACGCCCCACTCCGTTTCTACGCCACTCGCTGGCTTTCGCCCTGAGTACTGCTCTGTTAGGTGCTTCTGCCTCTGTACTGGCAGCCGACCTGAAAGTTGGTCTGGCTTCTGAAGTCACCTCCATGGACCCCCACTTTGCCAATATCGCGCCCAATATCGCGATGTCTCACCACATCTTCGAGACACTGGTGACAGTGAATCCCGAAGGCCAGTTGGTGCCTTGTCTGGCGACCTCCTGGAAAGCCATCAGCCCCACCGTGTGGGAGTTCAAGCTGCGTGATGGCGTGACCTTCTCGGATGGCACGCCCCTGACCGCGGCCGATGTGGTTTACTCCCTTGAGCGCCCCGCGACCATCCTTAACAGCCCTGGCCCCTTTACCTCCGCGACCAAGCATATCGTCAAGATGGAAGCGGTCGATGATCACACCGTACATCTCACCACCTCCGAGCCTTATGGCCCGCTGGGGCTGGATATCAGCGATATCTTCATTGTCTCCAAGAAAGCCACTGAAGGCCTGACCACCGAGGATTTCAATGCCGGCAAAGGTGTGATTGGTACCGGACCCTATAAGCTCGACAGCTTCCAGAAAGGTGAAACCATTGAGCTGACCCGCAATGACAGCTATTGGGGCGACAAGCCGGAATGGGAACACGTTACTTTCCGTATTCTGCCTTCCAGCGCCCCACGCCTGAGTGCCCTGCTCTCTGGCAACGTCGACATGATCGAAAGCGTACCGCCCGCCGATCTGGCGCGTCTGAAAACGGACAAGAACATCACCATCGCCCAGCACACCACCTGGCGTACCCTGTTCTGGCAGATGGATCAGTTCCGCGACAAGTCCCCGGACATTACCGATGCCGAAGGCAAGCCGCTGGATAAGAATCCGCTGAAAGATGTGCGGGTACGTAAAGCCATGTCCATGGCGATCAACCGTCAGGCGCTGGCCGAGCGCACGCTGGAAGGTCTTGGCGTTCCTGCCTCCAACATCAATGCCCCCGGCATCTTCGGCTACAACGATGACATCAAGGTCGAGAAATACGACCCGGAAGGTGCCAAGAAACTGCTGGCTGAAGCAGGCTATCCTCACGGTTTCGGGATCACCCTGCACGGTCCTGCCGGCCGCTATATCAACGATGAACAGGTCGCGCAGACCGTGGCACAATTCCTCAACCGCGTAGGTATCAAGGCCAAGGTGGTGACAGAGCCTGTCTCGGTCTACTTCGGCCATGCTCGTGCCCATGACTACAGTATGGCTTTGCTGGGTTGGGGCTCACTGGCCGCAGACTTCACGCTACGAAGCATCGTGGGCACGCCTAATACCGAGACCGGCTTTGGAAGCTGGAACTGGGGTGAGTACAGCAACCCTGAAGTCGACAAACTGGTCGAGGAGTCACTCTCCTCCGTGGATAACGACAAGCGCTCCGAACTGGCCCAGAAAGCCGTCGGCGTCGCCATGCGCGACTACGCTGTGATTCCATCGCACCACCAGCTGGCGACCTGGGCACTGCGCAAGGGTCTGGATTATCCGGGCCGCGTGGATGAGTTCACTTACGCCTTTGAAGTTCATAGCGACAAGTAAGACGTCGCCGTGCGCCCCGGACCATGGGAGGTCCGGGGTATTTGCTTACCGGGGAAAGACATCACAATGTGTCAGTTGCTAGGAATGAACTGTCAGGAACCAGCCAGCATCCGCTTTGCCTTTGAAGGCTTTAGTGCCCGCGGCGGATGGACGGATGAACACGCTGACGGCTGGGGTATCGCCTTCTTCGAGGAGGGCGGCTGTCGTTTATATCTGGACCACCAGCCAGCGTCAGTCTCGCCGGTAGCGCAACTGATCAAGGACTATCCTATCAAATCCTCGACGGTGATTGCTCACATTCGCAAAGCCACCTACGGCGAGGTCAAGCTGCGCAACTGTCATCCTTTTATGCGGGAGCTGTGGGGCAAGTACTGGATTTTCTGCCATAACGGCGATCTGCATGACTATCACCCCAAACTCAATGACCGCTTCACCCCCGTGGGAGAAACCGACAGCGAGCGCGCCTTCTGCTATGTAATGCAAAACCTGCTGGAGCGCTTCCCCAACGCCTCCAAAGACCGACTGCCCGAAGCCGCTGAGCTGCATGACGTACTCACCGAACTCTGTGGCGAGATCCGTGCCTTTGGCAACTTCAATTGCCTGCTCTCCAATGGTGAGCTGTTGTTTGCCCACTGCTCAACCAATCTGGCCTACGTTCAGCGCCAGTATCCTTTTCCCAGGGCGACCCTGATCGACTGCGAAATGAGCATGGACCTGAGCACCCTGAATTCCGAACACGACCGCATGATTCTGATTGCCACCCAACCGCTGACATCGGATGAAAACTGGCACGCCTTCACGCCGGGCCAGGCGATTACCTTCCAGCACGGCGCCGTTCAGCATCACAGTGTCAGCATGAGGGCAGCAGAACCATGATTCTGTTTATCCTTCGCCGCAGTCTGCAGACCGTCAATGTGCTGTTTATCATGTCACTGCTGGTATTCGCCGGGGTCTACGCGATTGGTAACCCGCTGGACATGCTGATTGATCCTTTGGCGAATCAGGCAGATATCGACCGTATCGCCCAGTCACTGGGGCTCGATCAGCCACTTTATGTGCAGTACTGGCGCTTTCTCTGTAATGCCGTCCAGGGTGATCTTGGCTTTTCCTTCGCTCATGGCGTACCGGCCATGGATCTGATCATGCAGAAGTTTCCTGCAACGCTGGAACTGGCGGTGGTGGCGCTGCTGATTGCCCTGATATTGGGTATTCCACTCGGTCTCTGGGCTGGTCTCAAACCGGATAGCGCCAGTGGCCGAACCATTATGGCGGGCTCGATTCTCGGTTTCTCGCTGCCCACCTTCTGGGTCGGCGTGCTGCTGATCATGTTCTTTTCCATCGAGCTTGCCTGGCTACCATCAGGTGGGCGAGGCCCGGTGGAAGACGTCTTTGGCATTCCACTATCGATTACCAGCATTGAGGGCTGGAAACATATTCTGATGCCAGCAGCCAACCTCGCACTGTTCAAACTCTCACTGGTGATACGTCTGACTCGCACCGGCACTCGCGAAGCACTGCTGCAGGACTATGTGAAATTCGCCCGCGCCAAAGGACTTCGCAACCACCGTATCGTCGGCGTGCATGTTCTGAAAAACATCATGATCCCGATTGTGACGGTGACCGGTATGGAGTTTGGCTCGTTAATCGCTTTCTCAGTGGTGACCGAATCCATCTTCGCCTGGCCCGGCATGGGCAAGCTGCTGCTGGACTCCATCACTCAGCTTGACCGACCCGTGGTGGTCGCGTATCTGCTGCTGATTGTGCTGCTCTATACCCTGATCAACCTGATTGTCGATCTGCTCTATGCGGCACTCGACCCTCGCGTCCGGCTTAACGGAGGTCAGGTATGAAGCGCTCACAAATGACCGGCCGTTTTATTCGCAATTTTGCCAAAAGCAAGATTGCACTGGTGGGGCTGCTGCTTCTGGTAATGATCATCATCGCCGCGGTATTTGCACCCTGGCTGGCGCCACAGAATCCCTATGACCTGATGCAACTCGACATTATGGATTCACGCATGCCGCCGGGTTCGGTGAGCGAAAGTAGTGGCATGACGTATATTCTCGGCACTGATGAGCAGGGCCGGGATATGTACTCCGCCATCCTCTACGGCCTTCGAATCAGTGTGATTGTCGGCGTCAGCTCTACCGTGCTGGCCCTGCTGATCGGCATGACAGTTGGCCTGATCGCCGGCTACTTCGGCGGAAGACTGGAAACGGTGATCATGCGGATTGCTGATATTCAGCTCTCTTTCCCCTCGATCCTGACCGCCATGATTCTGCTGGCACTCTTTGGGCAGGGCACCGGCAAAATCATCATCGCGCTGGTGGCTTCCCAGTGGGCTTACTATGCCCGCACCACCCGCAGTGCGGCACTGGTTGAACACAAGAAGGAATACATTGAGGCAGCACGGTTACTGGGCCTCTCCACTCCCCGGATTCTGATGCGCCACCTGCTACCCAACTGCCTGCCACCTCTCATTATTGTGGCGGCTCTTCAGGTCGCTGCGGCCATTTCTCTTGAGGCCACGCTGTCTTTCCTTGGCCTTGGCCTGCCGGTGACCGAACCCTCTCTGGGCCTGCTGATCTCCAATGGTTTTCAGTATCTCTACTCCGGCCGCTACTGGATTAGCCTCTTTCCTGGTATCGCACTGCTGCTGACAATTATTGCCATCAATCTGGTGGCGGATCAGCTGCGTGATGTCCTGAACCCCCGACTACAGAGACAGTGAGCATGAGCCAACATCCCTCGCCCGTGCTGGCCGTCGAGCATCTGACCACCGCCTTTCGCAGCCGCGAAGGCATCGCCCTGCCCGTTAATGATGTCAGCCTGACGCTGCAGCCTGGCGAGATTCTGGGGCTGGTTGGGGAGTCCGGTTCAGGCAAGTCCATGACCGGTTTCTCATTAATGGGTCTGGTCGATGATCCCGGCCAGATCACCAGCGGGCGCATCATGTTCAAGGGGGAAGACTTACGTTTTTACTCCGAACGCCAGTGGCGAAAGCTGCGGGGCAACCGCATCGCCATGATCTTTCAGGATCCAATGATGACCCTGAATCCGGTGCTGCGTATTGATACCCAAATGATCGAAACCGTACTGGCGCACCGCCGTATCAGCCGCAAGGCTGCCCGCGCCCGGGCGCTAGAAGCACTAATGCGCGTTGGTATTCCGGCAGCGGATGAGCGTTTAAAGTCCTATCCGCACCAACTCTCCGGTGGTATGCGACAGCGTGTCGCCATTGCCATCGCGCTATTGAATGAACCGGATCTGATCATCGCCGATGAACCGACCACAGCGCTGGATGTGACGATTCAGGCGCAAATCCTGTTCGAAATTCAAAAGCTCTGTCGGGATGCCGGCACCGCGCTGATCTGGATCACCCACGACCTTTCCGTGGTGGCAGGCCTCGCGGATCGAGTGTGCGTCATGTATGCAGGGCGCATTGTTGAGCAAGGCATCACCCGCGATGTGCTTGAGTTTCCGGCCCATCCCTACACTCAGGGCTTGCTGGACTCAACACCCGCAGCGGCAGAAGCCCGTGGCCATGCCCGTGGCGAAGCGCTACTACAGATTCCCGGCAGTACACCTTCCCTGCTGAATCTGCCCAATGGCTGCAGTTTCCGTAACCGTTGCAGCCGGGCAGATGAGCGCTGCTCCCAGCCGCCTCCCACGCAGGAACTGGCACCACTTCATCAGGCACGTTGTTTCTACCCGGTCGTCAGTTTCCCTGCGGCCCCTGCCAAGGAGTCTCTGGATGTCTGATGCACAACAGACACCGCTGTTGTCCCTGCAGCAGATCAGCAAAAGTTTTGGCCCGCGCCCGGACTGGATTGAGCGTCTGGGCCAGAAGCTCAATCTGTTAGCGCCAGCACCACGTGTGCATGCGCTGGATCAGGCCAGTGTCGATATTTTCAAGGGCGAAGTCGTGGGCCTGGTCGGTGAGTCCGGCTGTGGAAAATCCACCCTCGGTCGCATTGCAGCCGGCCTTTATGGCGCGGATGAGGGACGTATTCTCTGGAAAGGCGAGGATTTGTCTCACCTGACGCCCGAGCAGCGCCGCCAGCGCAGACTGGGGATTCAGATGATTTTTCAGGACCCTTATGCCTCGCTGAATCCACGTCTTCGTGTCCGTGACCTGATTGGGGAAGCCCCCGTCGTGCATGGCTTGGTGAAGGCCGCCGAACGTCACGACTTTGTCGCCCGCATGCTGGATCAGGTCGGTCTCGACCCCAGCATGGCGGATCGCTATCCACATCAGTTTTCCGGTGGTCAACGCGCTCGTATCGGTATCGCCCGCGCTCTGGCGGTGAACCCGGAGTTTCTGATCTGCGATGAATCTGTCGCAGCCCTGGATGTCTCCATTCAGGCTCAGGTACTGAATCTCTTTATAAAGCTGCGTCATGAACTGAACCTGACCTATCTGTTTATCAGTCATGACCTGAGCGTGGTACAGCATGTGTCTGACCGTGTGGTCATCATGTATTTGGGCCGAATTGTAGAAAGCGCGCCGGTGGATGAGCTCTTCTTTCACGCGAACCACCCTTACACTCAGGCGCTACTGGCCGAGGCACCGAGCCTTAAAGTGGAAAAGAAACGCTATCTGGCGATCAAGGGAGAGATCCCCTCACCTCTTGATCCGCCGAGCGGCTGCCATTTTCATCCTCGCTGCCCCCACGCCGGGCCACGCTGCAAAGCTGAAGCTCCTGCGCTTAAAGAAGTGGCTCCCGGACATATCGCCGCCTGTCACCTCAATGACCTTCAAGGCGTCGAGATCGCCTGAACGGCGGAGCACACAGACGATGAACGAGAACCGGCGTTACAACTCAGCCCCCATGACTGTAACGCAGTTTTACTTGCAGCCGACCCATAAGCCACCAATACTTAGCCCATGAAAACGGCAACGCTCACCTCACTCAGTGATCACTTCCTGCTGGCCATGCCGGGTCTTAATGACCCCCACTTTGGCCACTCCCTGACCTATGTGTTTGAGCACAATGAGCACGGAGCCATGGGGCTGATCATCAACCGCCCCCTGCATATGCATCTGGATGAAATCCTAACGCACATGGAACTAAGCCCGGAAAAGCCCCGACGCAATCCGCCGGTTTATATTGGCGGCCCAGTGAAAACTGACCGGGGCTTCGTGCTACACAGAACCTCCGATAGCCAGTGGCAATCTTCCTATGAGCTGAATGAGCATCTGAGCCTTACCACCTCGGTCGATGTGCTGGAAGCTATCGCGCAGGATGAGGGCCCCAGGGATTACCTCATAGCACTGGGATATGCCGGCTGGGGAGAAGGCCAACTCGAAGAAGAAATGGCCAATAATTTCTGGCTGAGCTGCAAGGCCGATTACAAGGTCATCTTTAATACTCCGATTGAGCAACGTCTCGACAGTGCCGCCCAATTGCTCGGTATCAACCTTTCTCTTCTGACAACACAAGCAGGACATGGCTGACCATTCCCTTCCCTCCCCTTTTACTGTTCTTGCCTTCGATTTTGGTGCCAAACGTATTGGACTTGCTTTCGGTCAAAGTTTGACCGGAACGGCATCGCCTGCGGGCACCATTAGCGCCCGTGACGGTATCCCTGACTGGGATGAATTAGGTAGAATAGTCGCCCACTGGCAGCCAGATGCCCTGGTGGTCGGAATTCCGCTCAATATGGACGGCAGTATCAGCGAAATGGCCCACCGGGCCCGCAAGTTCGCCAATCGTCTGCATGTCCGCTACGGCCTGCCCTGTTTTCTGGCCGATGAGCGTCTGACCAGTCGCGAAGCCAAAGAGATTCATCGTGCCCGCGGCGGCTCCAGCCATTACCGCAGTGATCCTGTGGATGCCCTGGCTGCCCAGTTGATCGTGGAAAGCTGGCTAACTGATGGCCTGCTGATTCCCTCGCATACCCGACTGGAGGATCTCTAGATGTCGTCGGCGCCCCGGCCCCTTGATGAACTGATCGACAAGCTTTGCATCGACCTACGCTGCTTTCTTCAGGAGCAGGGAATCGACAACCCGGTTCTGATCGGCATCCGCAGTGGCGGTGTCTGGATCGCCCAAAAACTCCACGACGCGCTGAATCCGGAGCATCCGCTCGGCACGCTGGATATCAGCTTCTACCGCGATGATTTCTCCCGCGTTGGCCTGCACCCCCGGGTACAGCCCTCATCCCTACCCGTTCACTGCGAAGACCAGCATGTGGTGCTGGTCGATGATGTGATCATGAGTGGACGTACCATCCGCGCCGCCCTCAATGAGATTTTCGATTACGGCCGTCCGGCTTCAGTCACGCTGGTGAGTCTGTTTGATATTGGCCGCCGCGAGCTGCCAATTCAGCCAGACATCCTCGGCCAGCGCCTGACCCTTGGACAAGGGCAGCAAATCAAGCTGACCGGCCCTGAGCCCCTGCAGCTTGAACTGATCGAAAAAGCGCCCTAACCCATTGATTCAGCTGGACATCATGCCATGAGCCAACTTTCATCTTCACATGCTGCTGCACCACACCAGTTGCAGCTGAATGATCAGGGGCAACTGCGACACTTCCTGACCACCGAAGGCCTCTCCCGCGAGCTGTTAACTGAAATTCTCGATACGGCCGAGTCCTTCATTGATGCTTCCGGTCGCTCGGTCAAAAAAGTGCCTCTGCTACGCGGTCTGACGGTGGTTAACCTGTTCTTCGAGAACTCGACCCGCACGCGCAGCACCTTTGAACTGGCGGCGCAGAAACTCTCTGCCGACGTGCTCAACCTCAACATCAGCACCTCCGCCACCTCCAAGGGCGAAACCCTGCAGGACACCCTGTGGAACATTCGCGCCATGGGTGCCGATATGTTCGTGGTGCGTCATGCCGATAGTGGTGCTGCGCACTTTATTGCCGAATATGTGACCCCGGATGTCGCCATCATCAACGCCGGTGACGGCCGCCATGCGCATCCGACCCAGGCGATGCTCGATATGCTGACGATTCGTCGTGCCAAGGGTGACTTCAGCAATCTCAAGGTCGCTATTGTCGGTGACATTCTGCACTCCCGCGTGGCGCGCTCCGAGATTCACGCCCTTAACACGCTGGGAGCTGACGAAGTCCGCCTGATTGGCCCGAAAACGCTGGTACCGGACACACTGGAATCCCTGGGTGCGACGGTTTACCGCGACATGAAGGAAGGCCTCAAGGGTGTCGATGTGATCGTTGCCCTGCGTCTGCAGAAAGAGCGCATGAATAATGCCCTGCTGCCTTCTGAGTCCGAGTTTTTCCGTCTCTACGGTCTGGATGAAGCCAAACTCGCTTATGCCAACCCGGATGCGATTGTGATGCACCCTGGCCCCATCAACCGCGGTGTGGAAATTGACTCCGCTGTTGCCGATGGCCCGCAGTCACAGATTCTGACTCAGGTCAGCAACGGCATTGCCGTACGAATGGCTGTGATGTCGATGGCCGTGACCGGCCAGTTACAGCAGGCACAGCATTTCGGTCAGGAAGGATAAGCCATGAGCATGAAGATTTTGATCAAGGGTGGCCGCCTGATTGATCCGGCCAACCACGTCGACGATATTCTGGATATCTACGTACAGGATGGTGTCATCGCCAGTCTGGATGAACCTATCCCCGGCTTTGAGCCAGACCTGACCCTGGATGCCACCGGCAAAGTCGTCAGTCCCGGTTTTATCGACTTGAGTGCCAGCATGCGTGAGCCCGGTTTCACCCATAAAGGCACCCTGCGCAGTGAAACCCTGGCCGCTGCCGCCGGCGGTGTGACCACGCTGTGCTGCCCACCGGATTCCAACCCGGTGAATGACTCGACCGCAGTGACCAAGCTGATTATGGACAAAGCCCGCCAGGCTGGCTTTTCCAAGGTGCTGCCCATCGGCGCCATGACCCGCAATCTGGATGGCGAACATCTGGCGAACATGCAGGGTCTGTCGGATATTGGCTGTATCGCGGTCTCTAACGGACGCTATCCGGTGCGCAACAGCCTGACGCTGATGCGCTGCCTTGAGTACGCTGCCACCTTCGATCTGCTGGTCATTTTCCAGTCCGAAGACCCGGATCTGTCTAATGCCGGCGTCATGCATGACGGTGCCAATGCCCTGCGTTTTGGTCTGGCCGGCATTCCTGAAACCGCAGAAACCATCGCTGTTGCCCGTGACCTGCTGCTCATCGAGCAGACCGGCGTGCGCGCTCACTTCAGCCAGCTCTCTACTGCCCGCGCAGCACAGCTGATTATGGATGCTCGCGCCAAGGGCCTGCGTGTGACTGCGGATGTGGCTGTGCATCACCTGCTCTACACCGATGCCAAGATCAACGGTTTTAATAGCGCCTACCATGTTAATCCGCCGCTTCGCAGCGCGATTGACCGGGCTGGCCTGCGTGAAGCCATTCTTGGCGGCACCCTGAGTGCCATCTGCTCCGACCATCAGCCCCATGATGAAGCTGCCAAGCGTGCGCCTTTCGGCGCGACCGAAACCGGTATCAGCGGTATCGAAACGCTACTGGCGCAAGCGCTGCATCTGGTGCATCAGGATGTGCTGAGCCTTGAGCAGCTGATCGACAAACTTTCCGTAGGACCCGCCCGAGTACTGGGCCTGCCACTGGGTCAGCTTGGTACCGGTGCAGTCGCGGACATCTGTATTTTCGACCCTGAGGAAGAATGGACGGTGACCGAGGAGAGCCTCTATTCCGCCGGCAAGAACAGCCCACTCATCGGCGAAACCGTCAAAGGGCGTGTGGTCTACACACTGGTGGACGGCGAACTGGTCTATCAGGCGCGCTAACCACGCTCTTCTGCCTACAAAAAAAGCCGCTTAATGCGGCTTTTTATTGTCTCAACAGCTCTTACCCAGCCTGAAAGTCAGCCAGTTGTGCTGGAAGCGCGGGCAGATGCACCAACTCGACGTCGGGTTGCCCCTGCCACTGCCATTCACGCCGGTGATAGTTCGCCCAGACACTGACCATCCCTGCAGCATTAGCGCCTTCGACATCGTAACGCGGATGATCACCCACGTAAGCGATACGCGCCATCGGTACATTACAGGCCTGACGCAAGGCTTCGAAGGCCTCCGCCGCAGGTTTGGCGGCACCAATTTCATCTGCGCTCATCACCACATCAAAATGATGGGCCAGACCAATAGCCTGCAGGTCAGCATTACCATTGCTGAACACCCCCAGCCGATAACCTTGCTCACGCAGCGCCGCCAGCATAGGCAAGACACCTTCAAACAGGGTGACCTGATTGCGCCAGTGGCGAAACTCCAGAAAGGCTTCCTGCTGCCAGCGGTTCAGATCATCGCCGCCATGCCCCAGACTCTCCAGCGCTGCACGCAGTACCTCAAGCCGCAACGCCGAAACGCTGGCCGCAAGCTCAGGTGTTCGCGTCAACGCCTGATCTCGCAATGGAGTCCAGTCACTGGCGGTCAGGGATTCCTTCGCGCCGGGAACCTGTGCATGCAGGTAATCAAACATGGCCTGATTGGCCCTGAGGATAACCGAGTCGGTTTCCCACAAGGTGTCGTCCAGATCGAAGCAGATCCAGTCAAGATGAGGATTTTTTGCGGGCACGGGGGTGTGCGTTGTCATAAACCGTCGCCAGATGTTGAAAATCGAGGTGAGTGTAGATTTGCGTGGTGCGGATGTCGGCATGACCAAGCAACTCCTGCACCGCCCGCAAATCACCGCTGGACTCCAGCATATGGCTGGCAAAAGAGTGCCGCAGCTGATGCGGGTGCAGACGCTGCTCCGCTCCCTGCAATTTGCCCCAGCGCGCCAGGCGCTGCTGCACAGTACGTCGGCTGACGCGCTGACCACGCTGGCTGATAAAGACCGCAGGTGTCTGACTGCCAACACTGTCGAGCAACAGCGTGCGCTCACGCAGATAGCGCTTCAGCGCCTCGAGCGCCTTACGACCCAAAGGCAGAAGGCGGCTTTTGTTACCCTTACCTTCGCGCACCAGCACCAGTCGCTGGGCCATATCGATATCCGCAAGATCAAGATCAACCACTTCGGCCAATCGCAGTCCGCTGGAATACATCAACTCCATCATGGCCAGATCACGGATTTCCAGAGGATCAGGCGCATCACCATCCAACAGCTGACCCAGCTTGTCGACACTGACAACATCCGGCAGCGGCTTGCTGGCTTTGGGCGCCTGCAAGCCTTCGCAGGGATTGGACTGAGTCCACCCCTGATGCACCGCATATTTATAGAGGGAGCGCAGCGCAGAAAGACGGCGCTGCAGGGTACGACTGGAAAGCTGCTTTTGGCGCTGCGCAGCCAGATAGCGTCTTAACACAGACGCATCAACAGCGCTGAAATCCAGTGACTGCTCTGCCAGCCAGTCAGCACAGTGCAGAAGATCACGGCGATAGGCATCCAGCGTGTGCTCGGAAACCTGTCGCTCTTTTTGCAGAAAGGCGAGAAAGCGCTCGGACCAGTCCGGATTATTCATGATCCAGCAAACGAGGCAGGCTCAGGGTCAGCACTTCACCCACATAGTCGAGGAACAAAGTGCCGAGGCTGGAGTGAAACAACTGGCGATCATAACTGCCCATCGCCAGTACACCGAGGGTGACATCATCGACAATCAGTGGCACCAGCGCCACCGAGCCGATGCGCTGGCAGTCGTGGACAAAAAGATAGTCTTTCTCTTCGTCACTGAGTTCACCACAGATAGCCCAGCGCGAGTCCACCAGACTGCCAATGATGGTCATGGCTTCCTGACGCTCAACCCGGCGAACACCGGGCGCCACCCAGGAATCCTCATCATCCAGAATCAGCAGTTCGCAGCGATCAGCGCGAAGCTCAAAGCACAGATGGCGATCCAGCACCCGCGCCATCGCCTCCAGCGTATCGGCCTGCAATACACCCAGCACCAGTCGACGGGTCTTCTCGAAAATAAGATCATTTTCCCGCGCGGTGGTGATCATTTCCTCCAACCGGCGGGACTGAATGGCAGTGCGCTCTCTCAGCTGCAGCAACTGACGCTCGACCAGAGAAATGGCCGGGCCACATTCGTGCGGAATCCGCAGCTCTTCCAGCAGCTCAGGCTGCTCCACGAAGAACTCCGGATGAGCCTGCAGATATTCGGCAACCTGCTCGGCTGTCAGTAATTCCGGGCTCTGCTGAGATTTCGCCTTGCTTGTCATAAGTGAATCTGTCCCTCAAAGACGGTCGTCGCCGGGCCGGTCATCATCACCGATTCGCCCTGGCCTGCCCACGACAAAGTAAGGTCACCGCCGGTGAGATGGATCACAGCCTCTTCATCCAGCAAGCCACGGAGACGCCCTGCCACCATCGCCGCACAAGCGCCACTGCCACAGGCCTGAGTCTCACCAACACCGCGCTCAAATACCCGCAAACGAGCTTCCTTACGGGAGACGATTTCCAGAAAGCCAATATTTGCCTTCTTGGGGAAACGTGGATGCTTTTCCAGCTCCGGCCCCAGTGTCAGTACCGGCGCGGTATCGACAGAATCGACCAGCAGCACACCATGAGGATTCCCCATGGAAATTGCCGACAAGGTCACGACGCCCTGAGAGGTTTCCACGTCATAGGTGCCGGATTTTGTCTCAGCCACGAAGGGGACTTCTGCCGGTTCAAGAAAAGGAGCGCCCATATCCACACGCACCTGATTGTCTTCCGTAAACTGAAGCTCAATCACGCCCTTGGCGGTTTCGACACGAATCTCGCGTTTGGCGGTCAGACGCTTTTCTTTGACGAAACGGGCAAAACAGCGGGCACCGTTGCCGCACTGCTCAACCTCAGAGCCATCGGTATTGTAGATGCGATAGCGAAAGTCGAGCTCAGGATGGCTCGGTGGCTCGACGATGAGCAGCTGATCAAAGCCGATCCCACGGTTACGGTCGCCCAGACGTTTGACCTGCTCATTACTGAGTGTCAGTCGCTGTGTGACCAGATCCAGTACAACGAAGTCGTTACCCAGACCATGCATTTTGGTAAATCTGATTAACACCGTGCTTAGCCCTGTACGTCGTCTGCAGGCAGCATATGCTCACCCTGCCAGATATTCTCAAGGATCTGACGCTCACGAATCAGGTAGTCCTTGTCGTTATCGACCATCACTTCTGCCGCCAGCGGGCGCGTGTTGTAGGTCGAGGCCATGACAAAACCATAGGCACCCGCGGAGCGTACCGCCAGCAAATCACCGGCTTCCAACACCATGGAGCGGTTCTTGCCCAGGAAGTCAGAGCTTTCGCACACTGGCCCGACGATGTCCCATTCACGCGCCTCACCCTGACGAGGACGCACCGGATCAATCGCCATCCAGGCGGAATACAGGGACGGACGAATCAGGTCATTCATCGCGCCATCAATGATGGCAAAGTTTTTATGTTCAGTGGGCTTCAGGTACTCAACGCGGGTCAGCAAGACACCGGCATTGGCGACGATGGAGCGGCCCGGCTCCATGATCAGCTCAAGGCCAAGAGGCTTGATACGCTCAAGCACTTTGCCAAGATAATCCGCTGGCGCAGGCGGTACTTCATCCTTGTAGCGCACACCCAGACCACCACCAATATCGAGGTGATGCAGCTCAATGCCATCGGCTTTCAACAGATCGATAAATACCAGCAGACGCTCAAGGGCATCCAGGAAAGGCTGAACATCCGTCAGCTGGGAGCCGATATGACAATCAACACCAACAAGGTGCAAATGGGTCAGTGCCTTGGCCTGACGATAGAGAACCGGAGCCACCGCGATATCGATGCCGAACTTGTTCTCTTTCATGCCGGTGGAAATATAGGGATGAGTGCCAGCATCCACATCAGGATTCACACGCAGTGAAATCGGGGCACGCACGCCCATTTTGGCGGCCACGTCCTGAATGCGATAAAGCTCGGCTTCCGACTCGACGTTAAAGCACTTGATGCCGACATCCAGGGCACGGCGAATTTCCCATTCCTGCTTGCCAAGGCCTGAGAACACAATGCGATCCGGCTGACCGCCTGCGGCCAGTACTCGCTCAAGCTCACCGCCAGAGACAATGTCAAAGCCTGCGCCCAGTCGCGCCATGACGTTTAACACCGCCTGGTTAGAGTTGGCCTTGACGGCGAAACAGACCAGAGAAGGATAGTCACCCAGCGCATCGGTGTAGCGTCGGTAGGCCTGCTCGATTGCCGACCGCGAATAGACATACAGCGGCGTGCCATATTTTTCGGCGACCGTGCTCAGGGACAGGTTATCCAGATGAAGCTCGCCCTGGCGCAGGCTGATACATTCCATGGTGTATTCTCGTAACTGCAAAAGCATGTAAAGGTACGCTGGCGTCACCAGCCCACCAAATTTGTGAGTACGCGGCGTTATTGCGCCGACGTTGCCGTTGAGGAATCCTGCTGCGGCATGTACAAGGGACCCTTGTTACCACATCCGGCAATAAAAATGCTGGAGAGAATCAGCAAGGCACATACAATACGCATCAGTCGAAATCCTCGGGGTTTAGCCTGTCGCTTGGCGCAGGCAAGTGGCATTCAGAGCGGGATTATAGCCCCTCAACGGCACCACTCCCACCCGAAGATGCCTATTAGTTATACAGGAGTCAGACATGAACGAAAGCGAATTCCACCAGCTCGTCGATGAAACTCTGGATCAGGTGGAAAGCCTGCTGGATGACGCTGAAACCGATCTGGATGTGGATCTGAACAACGGCGTGTTAACCGTCATCTGTGAAAATGGCAGCCGCATCATTCTGACCCGTCAGACGCCAGTGAAACAGCTGTGGCTGGCGACCCGTCAGGACGGTTTCCATTTTGACTGGCAAGAGGGTGAGTGGGTGGAGAACAAGAAAGGTGGCACGCTGTCTTCACGACTGACCGAAGCGTTTAAGGATCAGGCCGGTGAAACCCTGGCCTTCAGCTTCCAATAACACGGCCATTTTCAGACACTGATCTCACTGGATACCGACACAGCCAAGCGTACCCACCGCAGATTTGAGCTGGTATCCAGTGAACAGAGATATTTCAGGCTTTAGATTCCGCCGGTTTTCTGGCGACAACCAGCCAGACTGCCAGTGTAGCCAGTAACATACCGCTAATGCTGACCAGGCTCAGATGCTCATCAAACAAAAGCCAACCTTCCACTGCGGTCAAAGGCGGCACCAGATAGAAGTAGCTGGCCACCTTTGAAGCCTCACCCTGCTGAATCATTACCATCAACAGCAGAATCGCGGCCAGGGAAAGACCAATCACTAACCAGCCCAGCGCCATGACAAGATTAGCGCTCCAGACCACCTCACGTGTCTCAAGGCTGAAGCTCATCACGCCGGTAAGCAGTGCTGCGGACACATACTGACAGAAGGTACCGGTCAGCAAAGGTGCGCCACCGCTGAAGCGCTTCTGATAGAGCGTGCCAATACACATACCCACCAGTGCCGCCAGAGCCCACAATACGCCGGCAACATTGAGGGTTGTCTCACTACCGCGCCCCATCACCACCAGTACAACACCCACCAATCCGAGAGCGACTCCGCCCATCTGCAGGCTATTTAAACGCTCATTCAGCCAGAGGCGGGCAACCAGCGCGGTGACCAGCGGTTGCGTCCCGACAATGATGGCCGTCATCCCGGCAGGCAGCCCTGCCTGAATCGCCGCAAACACACCACCGAGATACAACCCATGCACCAGCGCACCAACGACCAGCTGATGGCCTATCTGCCGACGCGTCGGCCAGGAAGTGCGCTTGATGAGAATCAGCAAGGCAAATACGCCAAGAGTCAGCAGCATGCGAATGAATAAAAAGTTGAAAGGCTCAACATAAGGCAGGCCGAACTTGGCACCGATAAAGCCGGTGCTCCAGAGCACCACGAACAGCCAGGGCACAAGACTCAGCAAAAGAGGGGAATTCATAGGGTCGACTCGGCGTGAAACACGGCATTATTCCTGCGCATGTGTGTAATTCACACGTTAGCAGCAAAAGATTACAGATAATTCCAGATGATGAACGTGCACTTTAGCCAAGGGCGAACATACTTTATTAGAACGAGTGTTCGATAGACCAGAACAATGATCCGCGCCCAGCCCCAGCGAAAACGGCGCCAGAATAAAAACAGGCCACCTGCAAGGAGTTCGATTGATGCTACGCGACTTGAATACCCTGAGTCAGTTAATGTCGGTCGATCCGTGTTTGTCTCTGGGTGGTGTACTGGATGCCGAAGTCTGCCAATGCCGGGACGGCACCTGGAAATGCCATATCCTGCTCTATGCAGGCACCACTCAATCTCCAGCCCATCTTGATCGCTGGGAATTACGCAGCAGAGACGGGTTACTCCTCGCCTATCACGACATCCCTCACGGGAATGAGAGTGAGGCGATTCAGGATTCCCTCGATGGCATTGAGATTCCCGACAACGTCGATCAGGTGATGTTACGCGCCCACAACCGCCAGCAAGGTTATGTCGGCATGCCTATGGCACTGCCGCTTCACCGCCTTAACTAGCGCACGCGTCGCCACTTCCAGACAATAAAGAGCAGCACCAGCACGCTGGCAATCACCGGAATCACCCAGTGTCCGACGGATTGCCAGAGTTGATGTGCGCCAATACCCACCAGCAGAATCAGCCAGGACCAAAGTAGCGCCCCAAGCAGGTTAAAGCAGGCAAATTTCCATTGGGGTAATGAGGTGGTACCAAAGAGCGCCGGTCCAATGGATCTCAGGCCGTACAAAAAGCGATTCACAATAATCAGAGGGGCATGGTAGCGATGAATCAGCCCGCGCATTTTCTCAATGCGCGCATGCGCCGATGGCCAGCGGGAGAAGTAACTGATGCCAGCGTAGCGCCCCAAACTAAACCAGCTCTGATCACCCACAAAGCTGCAAAAGATAGCGGTCAGAAGCACATAATCAAACTTTAGAATACCGTGTGAAACCGCCACGCCCGCAAGCAGTAATACGGTTTCACCTTCAAGCAGAGTGCCCACAGCAACGGCATAGTAGCCATAGGTGGCCACCCAATGCTGCCAATCCATACCTCAACCCTCAGACATAAAAAAACCCCGTTAAAAACGGGGTAATACTCGTTAAAAACCATGCTATGAAGGGAGTATAGCTTGGGCGGTGTCGTTCACAGTGCCAATATCGATTTCAGGGGAGGCACGGCACTGCAAACAGAAATCGTTGGGGAGGAAGGAAACCCTTCACTCCCGATCAGCTGAAGCTCAGCTCGCGACCATTTTCGGCGTTATAGAACAGGGTGTGGTCCATGTCATCTTTGCCGTGGATTTCAACCTGCCACACATCCAGTCCACCTTTGTGAACTTTGACGGCTTTACGCAGCTTACCAGGATGAGAATCCAGCGCGGTACGTTGGATATTTTCCGGAGTGACTCCGGCTTCTGCTTCAGCCATGCCACCGCCAGAGAACAGGACAGCAGCTACATAAGTGGCAACAGCGCGATGTTTTAACATAGTCATTTCCTCCACTTCGTTCTGGAGAATCCTCCCGCCCCATGCCATTACGTGGACGGGAGGATGACCAGAGAGTCACTTAAGTAATTGCATTCGCCGTGCCAGAAATTTAAACCATTGTTTTTGTTGAGTTTATTATAAAAAAACCCTCTTAGACCTTGGTCGAATGGTTGAAATCCCCCACCCACTATTGCGACCGGTGGTGGATATCCACCATTACCCACAATAGCCCGCCAACTCTGGCCTGACACCAAGCTGACAGCAGGGTATCAGCGCTCTCATAACTGTCATCATTCGGTGGGAACCTCGATTAACGTCACCCTCACAAAAACCTGAGATTCATGCCGTCGTTTACTTTCAAGCCGCGGTTTTTTGAAAGGAACAGATGAATGCTACAAGCACTGAATGAAGCATTAGCCCTGCTGGGTAAACGCTATGGACTGACAGCCTGCACACTGGATGAAAATCACAGTCTGGGGCTGTCGCTGAATAACGGTACTGACTGTTATCTGAGCTTTATGCCCGAGAGTGAAAAGCTGTTTTTCTACTCTCCCCTGCTGCACATGCTACCAAGCCAGGCGGAGCAACAGCTTGGGCTACTTAGCGCACTCATGCAGCGACACTATCTTGAGCGTGAGTCAGGCGAAGGAACCTTTGCCATTCACCCCGAAGAACAGAAACTGTACTTCCAGTACGGCCTCAGGCTTGTCACACCCACAGCAGACCAACTGGAAGAGCAGCTTGCCGACTTCCTCGGTCGAGTGCAGCAGCACACTGAGACTATTGAATCGGTACTCAACGGCGAAAAAACCGTCACAACAAAGAAAAGTATTCCTTCTCCTCAGACGATGGGGTTGGGTCTTCGTCAGTTTTTCTGATCACACGTAAAAGGAGTATTTCATCATGTCGAGAGTTCACGGCACCGAGAACACACAGCCGCTGCAACAGTCCACATCGACCAGCGCTACCGATAGACCCGGAGCAGCGGCGCACCTGCTGCAAGGAGTAAAGATCACTTTTAGTCCGCGTATTCCTCCCGCCATGGCCAAGCGCTTTAATGCCCGGCTGCTGGAGCAGCTATCAACCAAGGCCGCATACGTCAAAGACCATGAAAAGGATCAGGTGAACCGTTTTCGTGTCTCCATGAGCAGCAACTCGATTGCACGTAACGCCGAGGGCAAAGTGCCGCTAAAACAGCTGCTGGACCCTAAAGTCACCTATCTCTGGTCACTCAATAAACCCCGCGCCGGAGAACTTCCCGAGCTGGTCATCGGGGTTGAGCATCCGGATAACAAGAAGAATCTGATGGGGCATGCCACTCTGTTTGCCAGCGACGAAGCAAAGAATGCCATCGTGGCAGGTGAGCTGATGTTTGAGAAGAACGATTGGGTTATCGACAATTGTTCAGGTCGATTTGGCCGTGGTAACACGGCAGCGATGGACAAGCATGATCTGTTGCAACTGGATCTGGTTGATTTGGCTCAGGCGTATTTCAATGACAATACCGACCTGCATATTGCTCATGCCTATCACGTCGGTAAATAGAGCCACTCAGCAGGCTCCATTCACCCTGCACCCTACAGACTAACCGTGCTTGATATGAAACTTCTGCATACGATAGCGCAGCGTTTCACGCGTGGTTCCCAGTGCTCGCGCCGTAGCGACAACATTGTGCTCGTGCTGCTCCAACGCCACCTCAATGATGTACTTTTCCATCTCATCCAGCGAAATGGAGCCGTCCAGAGGCAAAATAAGACGCTCGCCCTGTACCTGAGCACCTGCGCCGGCACTGTTATCGGCTTTACCTAACTGCAGCCACTCCAATGGAAAATCCTCACCCTCCGCAAGCAGAACGCAGCGCTCCACCACATTACGTAGCTCACGCACATTGCCGGGCCAGCTGTGGCTTCGTAGCCTTTGCCACACCTCAGGGCTAATGCGTTTGACCTGACGGCGAGCTTTTACATTGAACTCCTGCACCAGTGGCCAGACGAGATCTTCCAGATCTTCCAGCCGTTCACGCAACGCAGGTAATTCCAGCTTGAATACACTCAGGCGGTGATATAAGTCCTCACGAAAGCGCTTCTCCCGTACCTGCTCTTCCAGATTTCTATGGGTCGCGGCGATGATCTGCACATCTATTGCAATCTCCTGCTCGCCACCAAGACGGCGAATGCGCTTATCTTCAATGGCTTTAAGCAACTTGGCCTGCAGATCCAGATCCATCTCGCCCAGCTCATCGAGAAACAGCGTCCCGCCACTGGCCTGCTCCAGCAATCCACGGCGACGCCCTTTGGCACCTGTGAAAGCGCCTGCTTCATGACCGAACAGCTCGGATTCCAGCAAGTCTTTGGGTAACGCGGCGCAGTTCACCTCCACCATGGCGCCCTCATGGTACAGGCCACCCTGATGCAGAATTCGCGCAGCCAGCCCCTTCCCTGTTCCCGTTTCTCCGGTTAATGACAGCGCACTGAAAGGAACAGACAACAAACGCTGCAGCAGACTTCTCACCTGCTGTGCGGCGGCGCTTTTACCGACGAAGGCCTCGGTCCCCAAACCTCCGGGCACCATCAGTTTGACCTTGCGCTGGGCGCGAGAGCTGCGTGCGGCCCCTTGCACCACCAGATTCAGGCGGCTCATATCGCAGGGCTTTTCAAGAAAATCATAGGCGCCCAAACGTAGCGCCTGAACAGAATCGGGAATCGAGCCGTAGCCTGTCAGGAAAATCCACTCCTGTGGGCGCTTGGCTTTGCGGATTTCTTCAAGCAGGGTCAGGGCATTACCGTCCGGCAGGCTCATATCGGAGAGAACCACGAGCGGATCAAGCTCATGCCCGAGAAGAAGATCATGGGCCTGGGCCAGACTGTTGGCGAGAGAAACTTCCCAGCCCTGACGCTGAAAATGGCGCTTGAGTTCAGCACCCAAAAGAGACTCATCTTCCAGTATCAACAGGCTGTCAGCCATTCATTTCTCCTCGTTATTGTTATCGGAGGCCAGCCTTATGACCGATCGGTCATGACTTCCTCACTCAGCACAGGAAACACCAGGGTCACTTTCGCCCCGCCCTGTTCAGCATTGGCAAGACGCAGATCGCCCCCCATGTCTTGCATAAAGCGCCGAACCATCGCCAGGCCCAGCCCAGTGCCACCTTCGCGGAAACTTGCAAAGGTTCTCACGCCCTTTGTCAGCAATTCCTGAGGAAATCCAGGGCCATTGTCCTGCACCTGAACCAGCACTTTTCCTTCTTCCTGCACGGCGGAAATATCGATTTTCCCACCGGCATGAGCACCCACGCTCTGGGCAGCATTCAGCACCAGATTCAGCACTGCCTGATGCAATCGCCCCTCGGCCAGCTGCACATAAAAGCGCGGCGGAATGCGGTTTTCAATCAGCAGTGAATCAGGAATCTGGTAGCGCACCAGCGCGATTACTTCATCGATACTTTCCCTGAGCGGACAAGGATTCACCGGCTCAGGTTGTTGCCGGGTTTGTGCCAGCAGGCTATTGAGCTGGCTCGACATGCGATCCAGCGCGGCAATCGCCAATGCCAGCCGCTCCGCCTGATCACTATCATCCAGCTCAGTCTGCAGGTTAGCCAGTGTCAGAGATATTCCCGCCAGCGGGTTACGAAGCTCATGGGCAAGACTTGCGCCCAGCTCTCCGACGGCCGCCATACGCTCAGCCGTTGCCAGCTCGCGCTGATGGAGCAACAGAGTACGGCTGGCACGTTTGATCTCACGCTCCAGCGTCTGGTGGCGACTAATATGCTCTTCTTCTAGTTCGCCAAGACGTTCCACCATCGTGTTGTAGTGCTTATAAAGTGGTGCCAACAGCGGATCAATGGCCTCAGTAGAGACGGGGCGATAGCCTTCATCCGTGAGTGCATTCATCAAGCCGCCCAGTTGTTCCAGAGGCTGCCAGATCCGCCGACGCATCAGAAACAGCAGCGCAATGCCCATTGAAGGAAATACCCCCAGCGCCAGCGCCGACAACCAGGCTTCCTGCCAGGCAGACTGCTGCACATGCTTGAGCAAGTTAGCGTGGGCAGCATTTTCGTCATCAGAAAGGGTCGAGAAGAGATTTTGCAGAGAAACCAGACGGGTTTGTTCCGTCATGGGCTGACGGTCCAGAGCATTGCCCATCTGCTCCAGCAGGCCTTCCGAGTCAGGATGGATAAAGCCATCCATATCCTGCAGGCGCTTAACATCTGCCTTAAGAAGTCCCCAGGGCAAAGGCTGAACATCCATCAGCACCAGCCGTTGCATATGCTGATCCATGGCTTGCAGCTGAATGAGCACCTGCAAGTGATCCTGCACCGGTTCAAGGGTTTCCAGAGTACGCCAGGATTTAGCCAGTAGGAGACCCAAGGCCAGTAACAACAATACTGTGACAAGGATCAGGGGCCAGAGTACAGAGCGGAGAAAAACGGAACGTAACATCGCATGCCTCAACGCAGTCGATCCCGAAGGAATTCGCCGTCAGGATAGTGGGAAGCACTCCTCGAGCCCGGCATGGTAGGCTTGATTCGCACTTGTTACCGGCAAGCCGGCTTCTTATTGTTCGCTTATTGTGGCCCCTGAGACCCACGGACACAATAGTGCCTCGTTCGTCGTACAGTGTGCAGAACGCCAACGAACCTTGCGTGGCGGCTGAAGACAATAAGTGCGACCGGGCAGGCTGCACGCGCCTTGCTCTCAGACTCAGAACAGCACAAACAAAAACAGCCGCCCTTAGGCAGCTGTTTTTAGAATCCGGATCAGAAAGCCTGATGCTTACTTGATCTTGGCTTCCTTGTACATAACGTGCTTACGAACGACGGGATCAAATTTGCTGATCTCCATCTTCTCAGGCATGTTACGTTTGTTTTTAGTAGTGGTATAGAAGTGACCAGTACCAGCGCTGGAAACCAGCTTGATCTTCTCACGAACACCCTTCTTAGCCATGATCTATCCCCTTATACCTTCTCGCCGCGAGCGCGGATTTCTGTCAGAACAACATCGATACCTTTCTTATCGATGATGCGCATGCCTTTAGAAGAAACGCGCAGACGAACAAAACGCTGTTCGCTTTCCACCCAGAAACGGTGATGGTGCAGGTTTGGCATGAAACGACGCTTGGTCTTGATGTTAGAGTGTGAAACGTGGTTACCAACAGCAGGACGCTTACCGGTAACTTGGCATACCTTAGACATTTTAAATACCTTTAGATTGCTTGTTGTCCAAACATTATCGGCTGCTACCGAGTCCCCGAAGGTCTACCCAGGCCCAGCCTCAGGCGGAGCGCCCCAACCATTCAGGGGCAAAATCCCGTACCACAGGTACAAGCGCACGGCATAATACCGATCCGACCTGCTTATGGCAAGGAAATTGCTCACTTTTTATCCGCCAGCAATCCTCTCTGCGCCGTCATTTGCGGTGCATATCGCCCCTGTTAAATACTGACCAGCCCCTGACGAATGGCGTAAATGACCAGGTTGGGGATGTCCTTTATATTCAGCCGCTCCATCATTTGCATGCGGTGGGCCTCAACCGTTTTCGGGCTGATCGTCAGTGACCAGGCTATCTCCTTGGTGCTATATCCTTTGGCGATATAGACCAGAATCTCTTTCTGGCGCGGCGTTAGCGACTGTTTCGCTTCAGCGGGTGGGTTCTGGTTGCCATAAAGCGGCTGCAGCACATTCTCGGTGACGCTGGCGCTCAGATACACATCGCCCTGAATCACCCGTTGAAGTGCCAGCTCCAGCTCAACGCTGGCGGCCTCTTTGGGCAGATATCCTCTGGCACCTGCGCGGATGGCTCCGACCACAAAGTCACGGGAGGTGTACATGGACATCACAATCACCAGCGGCCTCTGACTTTCCTCAAGAGATTCCAGCTGCGCCAGAACATCCAAACCGCTACCGCCTTTAAGGGCGATGTCCAGCAGCAAAAGTTCGGGACGGTGGGTTTCGATCAGCGACATAGCCTCATCGACAGAGCTGCCTTCCGCGCAAACGTCAAAGCCTTCGAGGTCATCAATCAGAGAGCGAATACCCGCTCTGACCAACGCATGATCATCAATTAAAACGATGGAGTAGTGGTTCTTCATGTCTACTCTGACTTCTCCCGTTCAATGGCAGGACGACCTGCAGTTCTGTTCCCAACCCCGGTTGCGCGTTGATGGACAGTTCTCCTCCCAGAAGCGCTGTTCGTTCATTCATACTGATAAGCCCCAGGCCCGCCGTTTTCAGCTGCTGGGTATCAAAACCCTGGCCATCATCCTCAATGGTCAGGGTCAGGCTCTCACTGCGAGCCTTGATCTGGATCACCACCATGCGGGCATCGGCATGCTTGATCACGTTATTCAGACCTTCCTGCACGATGCGAAACAGGGCAACCTGAATGGCATCCGACAGCACCGGCAACTCCTGCGAGATATGCAGGGAAATCTGCAGCGGCAGGGATTGCAGCCCTTCAATATGCCACTGCAGCGCTGCCTGTAATCCCAAGGTGTCGAGCTGCGGCGGACGCAGCATCAGCGACATATCACGAATCTGCTGTACACAGGTATCAGCGATACCCAATAACTGATCCCAGTCGATGCTCTGTGGCTGTCGCCGTGATGCCATCTGCAGGTGAATCTTGAGCGCCGTCAGATTCTGGCCGACCTCATCATGCAGCTCACGAGACATGGCTTTGCGCTCCTGCTCCTGGATCTCGATCATTCGACCCGACAAAAACTTAAGCCGCTGGTTCACATCCGTCAGACGGTTGCGAAGCCCCTTGGCTTCACTGATATCCCGGATAATCAGCTGCACCGCGGGTTTGCCATCCACCACAATCGGTGTAGAGGCAATCTCTGCATCGAACTCGGTACCATCCAAACGTCGCAGGCGTCGCTCGGTATAGCGATATTCTGACTGTGCAATCTCACTGTCGATCCGCGAGGCCGGGGACTGCTCACGCACAAATGTCCAAAGGGGCAGGCGCAGAATAGAGGTATCTACACGCCCTCCAAGAATCTGCTGCGCCGCCGGATTAGCGTAGGTCAGGATATCGTACTGCTGGATCAGTACCGCATCCGGCAAATAATCAATCAGCTGCTGATAGCGCCGGGCGTGTTCATCAATGGCCTGCTGTGCCGCATTCGCCGAGCCTATGGTTTCAATGGTTCTCAGCACCCACAGCTGACCATCCACCAAGGCATCCAGCTCCCAGATCTTGACCGGGACTCCGGAGGGCAGCTTGCGCATTCGTCCACCGGCATCGGCTTCATCCTGGCGTCGGAGCTCTCCACCTCGCTGCTGCGCACTCAGCTGCTGGAAGCCTTCCAGATCGACGTTGAAGATCCGCAGCGCGGCACGGTTCACCAGTTTGACTTCATCACCTCGTGGAGACTGGATCCACATGGGTAAGGGATGATGTTCAAAGAGCTCCCAGTCACGCATGACCTGATCATCCATATCATGGATCAGCGTCAGACAATGGCGGTGCAGGCCAGACAGGCCAAAAAGCAGCAGCGCGCCGACAATCAGCGTCAATAAAACAAAAGCAGGCCACTGGGCTTTTACATGCACCATGACGTACAAGCCAATGCCCTGAGCCAGCAAAAGTAACGCGATCAGCCAGGGCGCCCAGCGAAGACCGCTCAGCGTACGTTCCAAATCCACTCTATGCTGTGTAAAAAGAGGCATCGATTCTTGCTCAATCACGTTGCGGCAGGCCAGACGAAGACAGGTGAATTCTTTTCATTTTCGCCTGAGCACAAAGGTCACCGATGATACTGCGAGTGTCCCGTGAGCGGATACGTCATGCCAACAGCGGGCGTGGTACAACTGGGCTGAGATAACCAAAGGACTCAGCTTGCCAAAAAGGGGGAGCCGAGAATAGAGCCTGGCGTGAAAGCTAAGGAATTTCCTTACGCCGTTAGCGGGAATTAGATCAATAACATGGGTAAAATACCGCCAGCGTTCATACACAGCGCCACTCATTGTCACCTCTAGGGGTGGCTGTTTTCGAGGATTTTCAGGCATTTGTACATGAGCACCTCCATCAGTTTCTTTGAGGATCTTTGTGCCCGGACTTGCGCTAGAACGCTGTTCTATTGCCGTCTGGGTATTAGTGCTCTTGGCTTGCTGCTCAGCCTGTTGCTGTGCTTCCTGCTGGAAACAGCCCTGCCGGGTTATGCCCTGTGCCTTTTTGGCTCATCTGCCCTGCTGACCCCCTGGCTTAATCTTCGCCTGACCTGCCTGATACTGCTCTGCCTGATGGTTCTGAGCACGCTCTCGGCACCATTAACCCCTTCTTACTTCGCCGAACTCCTGCTGATCAGCAGTCTGCCGCTGCTGCTGTGCCTGCTCAGTATCTGGAGCAGAACCAAAATCCGTGATTACTTTGCCATTCATCATCAATGGCAACAGCTTTTTGGCTTGATGACCGAGGACGATGCCCATCTTTTTCTGCTGGATAACGAGCAGCGTATTGTCTTTTCTCAAACCAATGACAAGCTTCAGGCGCTCTTTAGCCAGCCCGAACCCGCCGCCAGCCAGAAGCATTTCTCTCAGTACTTTAATGACCCAAGCCAGGAGATTCTGGCGGCGGCAAAGCAGCATGCCCAACCGCTGACAGACCTGCGCCTGACGGATGCCAGTAACCGGCAATGGCACTGTGCCATTCTGCCCCTGCAGTTGCTGGGTCGGGCCTGGCAGCTTGTCACACTGAAACCTTTCTTTGCCGATGACAGCACCCTGATGCCTTCGGTCGAGGATCATCTGCTTAATCGCCTGCCCACAGGCGTGTTTTCTGTCTCCAGAGACTGGCAGCTGCATTTTTATAACCCGGCCTTTATTAAGCTGTTGGGCGTCAGCCATGAGCAGGCCAACCCCAGTTCATTCTGGGATTTTATGAGCGAGCTAAATGACACCCAGCTGGCGCTGGACCTTCGGCGAGTGATGGATGAAAGCAAAGGCGAAGAGCGCCTTTGCTTTATTCATCCCCACAGCGGCAAGCAACTGACCCTGCAATTGCATGCCTGTGCTAACGGCATGATGGGCTACATTCTGGATACTGAAGACAGCCACCTCGCCCGCCAGAGAGTGGATGAACTACAAACCCTATTGAGTCATCTGGAACACCAGACCCACGCGGGTAGCTGGGCCTTATCCACCAGCGGTAAGTTACAACTCTCAGTCAGCGCCTGCCTGATGCTGGGTGTCGATGAAGACCATCACCATCAGGAAGCTCATCAGTTCCTGCTGGACTGTGTGGTGGACGCCGACCGCTTGGCACTACTTCAGGTGCTGCGCCAGGCACAGCAGGGCATTATCAAACCTTTCGCGCAGCATGTGCGCCTGCGCCGCGATGCCCATGCCGATGTTCAGGCCTTTATCTGGTACGGCTGGGGTCTTGGCGAGGGCAAAGGCTCCATCGGAACCCTGCAGCATGCTTCTCCTCCGGTGGCGGTCATGGAAAGTGAGGAGTGGCTGGCTCGCCAGAGTCTTGATTCACTCTCCAGCCAGATCTGTATTCTCGACAGCAAAGGCAGCATTGTGATGAGCAATGAAGCCTGGAAGCGTATCAGTGCCCAACTACCGGGAGCACCGGCCCCCAAAGCCTTTCAGGGTATGAGTTTTCTTGAAGTCTGTGATCGCGCCGCCAGCCAGAACATTCCGCAGGCAGGCAGCCTCGCCGCAGGTATTCGCGCCGTTCAGACCGGCCGGATCTCCAGCTATCAGCAACGTCAGCGCGTCGAGATTTACGATCAGGAATCCTGGCAGTGGGTACGTGTTGAGGCCATTCCGACCGGCAATGAGCGTTTTATTCTGGTCAGCTACGATGACATCACTGAGCAACAGCAACAGCTGCAGAACTCCCAGCTGAGCGCCTGGCGACTGCAGCAGGTGGTGGATCGTGCTGTTCAGGCCTTCTGGGTCTATTGTCCAAAAACCCAGGAGTTTGAGTATTTCAGCCCCGGTTTTGAGCGCCTGATTGGCTTTAACGAAGCATTGATCCTGAAACCAGAGGAGCGCTGGCATCACTGGATTCATCCTCGCGACAAGAGCTATGTTCAGCAGTGCCTGCATCCGCTCTTTAATGGTCATGGCGAGCTACATGATGATCGCAACGGCCTAGTGCTGGAATATCGCCTGCTGACTGCTGAGCAAGAAATCCGCTGGATTCGCGCCCACCACTATCTGGTCTCGGGTGATCAGGACTCTCTTGTGGACAGCGCCCGCCTGATTGCGGTGCTGGAAGACATCACCCTTGAGCGCCAGCAGCAGGAAAGCGTCCACCAGCTCTCCTACTTTGACCAGCTGACCGGGCTGAATAACCGCGCCAGCTTCCATGATCGCCTGCGCGCCAGCTGTGAGCGAAAGGCGCCTTTTTATCTGTTCCTGATGGGTCTGGACCGCTTCAAGAAAATCAATGACAGCCTGGGCCATGAGTTTGGCGATGAACTTCTCTACCAGCTCGCCCAGCGCCTGCAGCTGAATCTTGGTACCGATACCCTGTTGGCCCGCGTCAGTGGCGATGAGTTCGCTTTCGTCTTCAGCCATCAACAGATTGGCGACTCCCTGGACTTCTTCTCTCAGAACCTGCTGAACCAGTTAAACGCACCTTTCCTTGTGAAGGACCAGCAGGTGTATGTCACGGGTTCACTGGGCATCGTGCAGTATCCGGTGGACGGCGACTCGCCCACCAGCCTGCTGAGCAATGTTGACCTCGCCCTGCAACTGGCCAAAGAGCAAGGCATTGGCAAGGTGTATCGCTACGAAGCCAGCATCAATAACAAGGCCCAGCTACTGGCTTCCATGCGTTTACTGGGCGAGCTTCGACAGGCGCTGCGCCTGCGTGAATTTATTCTGCATTATCAGCCGAAGAAGCTCCTCAGTGACGGCACCATTGTCGGCGTGGAAGCCCTGCTTCGCTGGCAGCACCCTCACCGTGGACTCATCCCTCCTGCCGAGTTTATTCCGTTGCTGGAAGAGTCCGGACTCATCGTGCAGGTCGGCCAGTGGGCGCTGCAACGCGCCTGTGAAGATCTGGCAATGCTTCGCCAGCAGCATCCTGACTTTACCGTGGCGGTCAACGTTTCCAGCCGCCAGCTCCATGATGAGCGCTTTGTCGGTCAGGTCGAGCAACTGCTGCAGCGCTATCCTCACGCCCAGCAGCATCTGGAAATTGAAATCACTGAGTCGGTCATGATGCAGCAGCCGCCGGAGCATATAGCCGCATTACAGTCTCTGCAGTTACAGGGTGTCAGCATCACGCTGGATGATTTCGGCACAGGCTATTCCAGTCTGAGCTATCTCAAGCAGCTGCCGGTGACGACGCTCAAGATTGATCGCAGCTTTATTCTGGATATTCATGAGAGCCCGGATAGCCAGAATATCATCAGCGCCATCGTCAGCATGGCCCATGCAATGAACCTGACTATCGTCGCTGAAGGGGTTGAACTGGATGCCCAGACCCTGACGCTGGAGTCCCTTGGCTGCGATCAGATTCAGGGATTCCTGCTGGCCCGCCCCATGTCCCTGGACGCTTTACTCGAATGGCTGGAGCACTATACACAGAGCGAATAACTGCGCCGTTTCAGGAACATGCATTTGTGTATATCTGTTCTATGCTTAGTGGAAATTCCCTTGTGCCCTTTTCCACTAAGCCACGGCTTCGCCTGGCTAAGCACGGTCAGGATAATTGCCTATGCGTAAGAACTTGCCAGTCACGGACACAGAAAGAACCTTCAAGCCGACTGAAAAGCTCATTTCCACCACCGATAAAAAAGGCCAGATTACTTACTGTAATCAAGCCTTTATCGCGATCAGTGGCTTTGATAAGGCCGAACTGATCGGCAGTCCGCATAATCTCGTCCGTCATCCTGACATGCCGCCGTCGGTCTTTGCGCATATGTGGGAAACCCTTAAGCGCCGCGAGCCCTGGATGGGTATCGTCAAAAACCGCTGCAAGAACGGAGACTTCTATTGGGTCAGCGCCTACGTCACACCCATTCTGGAGCAGGGCGAAGTCGTGGGCTATGAATCCGTGCGCACCGTGCCAAGTAAAAATCAGGTCCGTCGAGCGACGGCGCTTTACAAACGCATCAATAATGGCGGCGCTGCCGTACGCTCACATGCCCTGCACTGGGTACTCACCCGCTGGCAGTGGATTGTTTTGCTGATTCTGATCCCGCTGCTGATCACCTTCCTTGATCCCATGATCAGCGCCCCGCTCCTGATGGTACTGTTACTGGCAGGCGCGCTGGTGAATGACCTGCTTATCAAAAAACGTCTTGATGGCGTGATGAAGCGTGCAGAACGCTCGTTCAGTGACCCACTGATCGCCCAGACCTATACCGATACCCCAGGGCCATTTGGCCGACTGGAAATGGCCCTGATCAGTGAGCAGGCCCGACTGGGCACTATTCTCACGCGGATCAGTGACGCTTCAAACTTTGTCTCCACCAGAGCCACCGATGCCGGCGGCGCCAACCAGCAGACCCTGACCTCCCTACAGAGCCAGCAGGCGGAAACCGAACAGACGGCTTCTGCCATGCACGAAATGGCAGCCACCATCAATGAGGTCTCAGGCAATGTTCAGCGGTCGTCCGAAGAAAGCCAGCGAGCCGCTGTCATCGCTGATAAAGGTAAAGCGGTCGCACGTGAAACCCTGGACTCTATCGAAGCACTGGCGAGCCAGGTACAGCACATGAGTGACTCCGTGAATGAGCTCGATAGCCATACACTGAAGATCACAGAGGCTGTGGATATTATTCGCACTATCGCCGAGCAAACGAACCTGCTGGCATTGAATGCAGCGATTGAGGCGGCCCGCGCAGGTGAACAGGGACGCGGTTTTGCCGTCGTCGCCGATGAAGTGCGTTCACTGGCTAACCGGACCCAATCCTCCACCCAGCATATTCACGAGATTATCGAGAACCTGCGAAGTGGCGCGACCACCGCAGTTCAGGCGGCCCAGCAAGGTCTGGAAGTGGCCGAGAAAGGTCTGCTTAAAGTGAACGAAAGCAGTCAGGCGCTGGATCAGATCCAGGGCTCGATCTCCGTGTTGAAAGACATGAGTGAGCAGATTGGTGTCGCCGCGGAAGAACAAGCTCATGTCGCGGATGACATCAGCCGTCAGGTGACCAGTATTTCGTCGCTGTCTCAGGACAGCGCTGCTCTGGCCAGCCGTGCCAATCAGGCCACCATGGATTTGTTAAACGCATCAGAGACCCTGCGCGGCTTGGTGGAACGCTTTGAACGCTGATCAGACAACGCGTCGCTTTACCCTGCAGTCCGCCAGTCAGGGCATCCGGGTCGAAATCGGCACCTTCGGCGCACGACTGCTAAGCCTTTGGGTGCCTGACCGCCACGGTATGATGGAAGATGTGCTGCTCGGCTATGAGCGCCTGTCCGACTACCGCCAGGACAATGCTCACTTTGGCGCTATTGCGGGCCCTTGGGCCAATCGCATTGCGGCTGGCTCCTTCGCTCTTGATGAGCAGCAGATTCAGCTAGAGTGCAATGAGGACGGCATCAATCATCTGCATGGCGGCAGCCAGGGCACCGGAATGAGGGACTGGTCACTGGTCTCCTATGACCCTGATGCCCCTTCCCCTTCGGTAAGACTGGCCTGTCGGCTCGACAAGGACAGCACTGGTTATCCGGCGGATATCCAGATTGAGCTGGAATATCGTCTTGAAAGGGATTTTGAGCTACACCTGCGTTACTGGGCGAAGGTGAGTCAGCGCTGTCCGCTGAATTTGACCTCGCATCCTTATTTCAGCCTGACGCCGACCTTACCGGGGTTGGACCAGCATCACTTCTGCATTCACGCCGCGCAGGTCCTGATTCCGGATGAACACAGCATTCCGGTGAGGACAGTGGAGGTTGCCGGTACCGCGCTGGATCTTCAGGCAGCCGTCACCATTCATGAGCGCCTTGAGCAGTTGCCTGGCGAACTTGAACTCATGGGAGGCTTTGATCATTGCTATCTGCCTGAAGGCGAAGGTTATCGAGTCATGGCTGAGGTCCAGAGTGACAATGGCCGCCGTCTACGGTTCTTTAGCGATCAACCAGCGCTGCAGTTTTACACCGGCAACGGCCTTGATCACGCCCATGGCAAAGGTGGACGGCACTATTTCCCCCACGATGGCTTTTGCCTGGAAGCACAGTGCCGACCCAATCAGGTTAATACGGAGTTGGCCGAGGCGGTGATTTACTCACCACGACGCAGTTATCAGCAGCACAGCTGCTATGACTTCACCCCGGCTGCGCCCAACGGAAGATGACGTCAAAGACAGGCTGTGGTTAAGTACAGTTTTACCTGTTTTGGAGTCCGGCATGGAGCTGCTCTTTCTTGGTACCTCAGCGGCCATTCCCACCCGTCGCCGCAATGTGTCTGCTACCGCTATCCGTATCGAAGGTAACCCTGCATGGCATCTGGTGGACTGTGGCGAGGGCACTCAACACCGGCTGATTGGCTCCGGCCTCACCTTAAGTCGTCTGGATACCCTGTTCATTTCCCACGTCCATGGCGATCACTGTTTTGGATTACCGGGGCTTCTGGCGACGGCGTCCATGCAAGGCAGAAAAACACCGCTTCGACTCGTTGCTCCGGCGGCTATTCAGTCGATTCTTGAGGTCATGCTGCCAGCAACGCAGACCACCCTGGGGTTTGAACTCGATTTCATCGCTCTGGAAACACTCACGCAGCCCTTATCCATCGCTGATTTTGAAGTGGAAGTCACCCTGCTGGAGCACAGAACCGACAGCTATGCCTTTGCGTTTTCGGAAAAGCGCCTCGAAGGTCAGCTGGATACAGCGAGGCTCAAACGCGAAGGCGTTCCAGCCGGGCCACTGTGGGGCCAGCTTGCCAGGGCAGAGACTGTCGAGTTTGCCGGTAAGCGACTGGATGGCCGGGATTACATCATCACAGGACGGGCACCACGCAAAGCCATCCTCTGTGGCGATAATGGCAACCCGGAATGTCTGACACCACTGATGCCCAATACCCATCTGGTCATGCATGAAGCCACCTTTTTACAAGCCCATCTGGATGCCGTCGGTAATCAGCATGGCCATTCAAGCGCCCAGCTCATTGCCCGCTTTTGCCAGAAGCATCAGCTTCCTCATCTCGTGCTCAATCACTTCAGTGCCCGCTACCACTCCGCAGAGGGTATGACAGCCCTGCAATCAGAGGCCCAAAGTGTCTATGAAGGATCGCTGGTACTGGCGAACGACCTGCATCGCGTAGTCCTCAACAAGCATTTTGAACTGGAGCAATACGCCCCACAGGAAGACCACTGATGCGACAGCTAACGGGTATTTTCGTGCTTCTAGGCACATTGATGACCAGCCCGTTTAGCCATGCCGAGCTGCCCACGCCCAGCAGTGGATTCCGCGCCCTCGGCCAGATCAACCTGGGTCAAGGCCCGATGGTCATTCATTATTATGGCAAGCTTCGCCACCTGCGGCTGGAGCTGCCTCCTCTAGGACGCTCCGTCGCGGGCGGTACCGTGCTGCTCCTGAACTATTACCCCGGTGCGGAAAGTTACGTATTTCCGGTCGGCGACGGGCTTGCTGAGGACGATCAGGAGTTCACTCCAGTGACTCTCGCCGATGCTCAAAGCCTGTTCCCTCCCCTGCTTTTTAATCCACAGGGCACGGCAACACGCCGAACCGGCACCCGCTTTATTGCCGGTGAACCCTGTGACCTGATGCAAATTGGCATAGTCGACAGCCAGCCGGTTAACCCGCCACTACAAGCCTGTATCACCTTTGATGGCGCCATGCTCGAACTGCAGCGAGACGGATTAACCATTTTCCGGGCACTGGAATTTCACCGGGAGCGCCTGCCCGAGATGCTTTTTATGCCACCTCAAAACTACCAACGTGATGACAATCAGTCTCAACTGGATAATTACCGGTCCTGACAAGTCTTAACAGACTATTGCGCTTCGCCGTTTTCTGCCCTGCAACTGTTATGATCAAAGCTCCCCAGCCACTGAGTGTCGGCATGAGCCAGTCTCTTCCTCCCGATAATTCCCACCGGACTTCCACCTTGCTGATGGTACTGGCCAGTACCCATAGCGCTCCGCGGCTCTCCCTCGGAGAGTTGATGGAGGCTTTAGGTGCACGCTCTTTTGGCATGCTGTTGTTTATCTTCACCTTGCCCAATCTGCTACCACTGGGCATTCCGGGCCTTTCGACACTGACGGGCTTGCCACTGCTGATCGTGACCTGGCAAATGCTTCTTGGGCGCGAACAGCCTTGGCTACCCGACTGGATAGCAAAACGCTCCCTCGCCACCCGCGACTTTCATCGGTTATGCCGGAAGATCTGCCCCTGGATCAGCAAAATTGAGAAACTCACCCGCCCACGCCCTCCCTTTGCCCGTGGCAAGCCTGGACAGTGCTTACTGGCGCTATTAGCCATGGTGCAAGTCGTGATTCTGATTCTGCCGATTCCCTTCGGGAACCTTCTGCCGGCATGGACACTGGCAGTGCTGGCCTTGGGAATGATTGAAAAAGATGGAGTGCTGTTACTCTTGAGCGTGGTGTTGTCAGTATTGAGCACCACATTTGTCGCCACGCTGGTGGTGGCGATGGTGAAATCAGCCATTGCACTTATGGGCCAATGGCTGAGCTAGCAAATAGAGTGAGTACCGGGCTGTAATCAGGCCACAATACTCAGGTTATTCAGGGGTATAGTCCGGGCGAATCCTCAAAAAGCGGGCAAAACGCGGCAGTCCGGAGGAGGTTTTACCATCAAAGCGGTAGGTGACCACTGAGCCCACCGGCGGCGGAGACATTCGCTCAGCATCCGAAAGGCCACTGCCCAGACGAAACTCCTGACCAGTCTCGTTACGCACAATCAAAGCGCCCAGTTGCCCTTTCAGACGACCTTTCCCCGGCAAGTAACCAATCACCGTGGCCTCGGCATCCTCATGGCGTTTGTACTTGAGCATGTCATCGGAACGCTTGGCATGATAAAGCGAATCTCCTCGCTTCAGCATCAGCCCTTCGCCACCCCGATGCTCAACATTCCCCAACCAGGTCGCCAGCTCAGACTCGTTGTTCACACGCTGCTGCTCAACGTGTTGCACCCAGGGCTGATTAATCATTGCGATCACTTCGCCGAGGGCCTGATCACGCCGGTTAAAGTTTCCGGGAAAGCCAGGCAGGTCGTAGGCCATGAACTTCACTTTCATCCACAACCCATCATCGGGTTGCTCCTGACGAATAATGCCGGAGACCTCCGCAAAGCGGCCACGATCAATCCAGAGTTCGCCATCCATAGGCTGGTTAGGAAAATGGGCAATGAACCATTCAGGCGCCTGAATGGGATAACCACCTCGCGTCATCAGGTGTTCACCGTCCCAGTAGGCGCGGACGCCATCCAGCTTTTCACTGACCCAATAATTGGCCAGCACAACACCCGCTTCATAATTGTTAGCAAGCATCACCGGAGGCTTAGCGGAAACAGCAGCGGGCTGGTTGGTAGCAACCGTGGCCGCCAGCACAGGGAGACTCATCAGAGAGAGAGGAAGCAAACCCGCACAGGTACGGGTCAAAATACGAAAGGTACGCGACATAGCCATCATCCTCCTGGATGTGAGACGGGCATCCTGCCCTGCCATCATTTTGTAGCACCAGAAACACCACACCCCGCCGAAGCGGGGTGTTTGGCTTCGCCTTAAGCGGCGAGCACCGTTTCCATTTGACTGCGCAACTTCTTCATTGCGCTTTTCTCAAGCTGACGAATACGTTCAGCTGAAACGTTATATTCTGCAGCCAGTTCGTGAAGCGTGGATTTCTCCTCAGACAACCAACGTCGCTGCAGGATGTCACGACTGCGGGCATCCAGTCCTTCCATTGCAGCGCCGAGTCCTGCGTTGGAGTGAGACTCCCACTGAGAGTCTTCCAGCTGCCGCGCCGGATCAGCGCGCTTGTCTTCCAGAAAGAAAGCAGGTGCCTGGTAGGCCTTGTCATCGTCATCATCGGTACCGGCATCAAAAGCCATATCCTGAGCAGTCAGACGACCTTCCATTTCACGGACGACCTGAGGATCGACACCCAGACTTTCAGCAACTGAATTCACTTCATCGTGAGTGAACCATGCCAGTTTCTTTTTAGCGCTGCGCAGGTTGAAGAACATTTTACGCTGCGCCTTGGTGGTCGCGACCTTAACGATACGCCAGTTACGCAGGATGAACTCGTGCATCTCTGCCTTGATCCAATGCACAGCAAAGGACACCAGACGAACACCGACGTTCGGGTCAAAACGGCGCACCGCTTTCATCAGGCCGATATTACCTTCCTGAATCAGGTCAGCCTGGTTCAGGCCATAACCGGAATAACTTTTTGCGATATGCACAACAAAACGCAGGTGGGCTAAAACCATACGCTGTGCAGCAGCCAGGTCATTTTCGTAAAACAGCTTCTCACCCAGCTCTTTTTCTTCCTCCACTGTCAGCATAGGAATGCCATTGACAGCGTGGATGTAGCCCTCAAGGTTACGACCTGGGGACATTACATCTACAGGCAGAAGACTACGACTCATGTGTTTACCTCTACTATCATCCAACGTGATAAGAACACCGTTCATACTTATTGAGACACCGAATGTGGGAACAAGTTCCTGCTCGGGATACCCTCGTAAGGGCATAACGGTGGATCTTTCAGCGGCTTTATTTAACCCAATCTCGGGCTAAACTCAAGTTTCATTACAGCGACAATCTTACTCGCAATCGGGGCACCGGGCGGTCACTGTGCATAACAAGATGTTTCAAAAACCCGGTAGCGATCAGTGCGGCTGGATTGAGGACAGGTGCCTTCCAACCGCCAGCCAGGCTCCCAGTACCCCCAGAAACACAGCACTTGCCAGCATCGAGCAGGTCGCCTGCAGGTCCAGGCCGGTCAGATTGAAAGAGCTCTGATACAGCATACCCAACTGCGTCACTGGCTCGGATAACCACCAAAGCGCAATGCTCACCAATAACCAGGCAAGCAAGCCGCCAAACAGTCCGTACCATAAACCGGTATAAAGGAAAGGACGACGCACATAGGCATTGGTGCCGCCCACCAGTTTGATAACGACGATTTCTTCACGACGGCTTTCAATGGATAAACGAATGGTGTTGCCCACCACCAGCAACACGGCGACGCCGAAGAAGCCAGACAGCGCAATAACCACACGCTTGGCAATATCCAGGATCGCATGCAGGCGCTGCACCCATTCCAGGTCCAGCTGGGCATCTTCCACCTCAGGCATCGCCTTGAGTTTCTCCAGACTCATGGACGCCTGCAGTGAGGTCAGCTGTCTTGCAGGTTGCAGAACAATCACTGCGGGCAGAGGATTGGTATCCAGCCCTTCCAGCACATCGGTTAACCCGGACAGATCTTCGTATTCTTTCAACGCCTGTGCCTTGGAGATATAGCGCACATCCTGCCAGAGATTATCCCGGCTTAACTCATAGGCCAGAGACTCCCCCTCCTCCTGACTGACGGCATCGGTCAGGTAGACGGTCACGCGAGTCGACTGCCCCAGCTCACCACTGAGCTGGGAGACATTATTGAACACCACATAGAGCAGCCCCGGCAGCGCCAGAGCAATGGCAATCACCAGCAATGTCATCATGCTGGACAGCGGCGATCTCAGTAGTTTCCCAAGACTGGTTCTGCCTTCCTGACGGTGATGGCGAGCCCAGGCACGCAGACGATCAAAACGCCCGACCCGATGACTGACAGCACCACCACGTGGCGCATCATCCTGACGAGGAGGTAATTTACGCGGAGTTGGTCTATGCACCTTGGCTGACCCTCCCGTTCTGAAGCGTGAGTACCCGATGCTGCATGCGCGCAATCAGACGCAAATCATGACTGGCAATAAGCATGGTCACGCCAACCTGATTGAACTGCTCGAAGAGTCGCATGATTTCCGCCGACAATTCCGGATCCAGATTACCAGTTGGCTCATCGGCGAGGATTAAAGCAGGCTTGTTCACAATGGCGCGGGCAATACCCACACGCTGCTGCTCACCACCAGACAACGCAATTGGATTGAGTTTTTCCTTGGTCAGCAGCCCGACCTTATCGAGTGCAGCCCTGACGCGCCGGCCAATATCCGCATCGTCATAGCCACTGATACGCAAAGGCAGGGCAACGTTATCAAACACGGTGCGGTCAAAGAGTAACTGGTGATTTTGAAAGACCACGCCGATGCGCCGGCGCAGATAGGGAATCTGCGACGCAGGCAAGGTATTCAGATTTTGATCGCCGATGAAGACCTGTCCCGCCGAGGGCCGCTCCATCAGCATGATCAGTTTCAGCAAGGTACTTTTACCCGCCCCCGAGTGGCCGGTAAGAAAAGCCATCTCACCACGGCGAATACTGAAGCTGACAGCAGACAACGCCTGATGTCCGCCAGGATAGCGCTTGCTGACCTGATCAAATCGGATCATGAAGAGTTCCGTTCAAAGAGTGCATCGACAAATTCATCGGCCTTGAAGGGACGCAAGTCCTCGATTCCTTCACCCACACCGATGTAGCGAATAGGCAGAGAGAACTGCTTGGCGATGGCGAAGATGATCCCGCCCTTGGCTGTGCCGTCCAGTTTGGTCAGGGTAATACCGCTGACACCAACAGCCTCCATAAAGGTTTTGGCCTGAGAGATCGCGTTCTGACCTGTCCCGGCATCCAATACCAGCATCACTTCATGAGGAGCTTCCGGATCCAGCTTACGCATAACGCGAACGACCTTTTCAAGCTCGATCATCAAATGCTGTTTGTTCTGCAGACGCCCTGCCGTATCGGCAATCAGCACATCCATACCGCGTGCTTTTGCTGCCTGCAGCGCATCATAAAGAACTGCGGCACTGTCAGCGCCGGAGTGCTGTGCGATAACCGGCACCTTGTTACGCTCACCCCATACCTGTAGCTGCTCAACCGCCGCTGCACGGAAGGTATCGCCAGCGGCCAGCATGACCTTTTTGCCTTCGCCCTGGTACTTCTTGGCCAGTTTACCAATGGTGGTGGTTTTACCGACACCGTTCACACCCACCATCAGGATCACCGTTGGACGCTTGCTGCTATCGAGCTCCAGCGGCTGCTCAACCTGACCGAGTAATGCACGCAGCTCTTCTTTAAGTGCTCCGAAGAGTGCTTCGGGCTCCTTAAGTTCCTTACGGGAAACCCGCTCCGTCAGCGATTTAACAATCGACTGAGTCGCCTCCATACCGACATCCGCCAACAAAAGCTGTGTTTCCAGCTCTTCCAGCAGATCATCATCGATCTGCTTGGCGCCCAGAAACAGGCTCGCCAGACCTTCCGTCAGGTTGGCTTTGGTACGAGATAGGCCACTCTTGATACGCTCGAAGAATGAACGGCGTGGTTTTTCCTGCTCTTTCGGTGCATCGACAACCACGCTCGCAGCTTCTGGAACCGGTGCGTCTTCCTCAACAACGCTATCCTGCGTAACGTCGCGGTCAGCGGTCAGCGACATTTCGGGGAGAGCATCAGGATTAGCGGCTTCAGCAACTTCCGCTTTGGCAAGGTCGGGCAGAGGCTCACTCTTGGGCTCGTTGGCCTCCGGCACCACTTCCACAACTACCGCGTCTTGATCAACATCGACGGTCACGGCGTGCATTGCAGGTTCTTCCGGAGCATCAGGTACCAAGGCTTCAGGATGCGGAGCAATATCTTCGGCTGGAATGTTGGCTGCTTCCGGCGCTTTTTCAGCTTCTGCCTCGACGGGTGCAACTTCGACAGCGGCCTCTTCCAGAGGAGTTTCAGCCTTGGCGGCAGGCGCGTCATCCAGCAGAGCGGACTCGTGTTGTGAAGACTCTTCAGGGGCCAAAACCTCCTCTTCACGTTGCTCATTAACGACTTCAGCGGACTCATTCTTTTTGCCGCCAAACAATGATCTTTTAAGTTTGTCCCACATGTATCGTTACAATCCGCTCTTGAGCCACCTGCGTTCACAGGTTAGAAATGAGAAATGCGGCCTGAATCCTGGCAGGTCCGCGTCACTGCCTGAGATTCGGCAGGAATTGGAGCCTATACTAATGGAGCCCCGCCTTTCTGTCACAACTCTGTGATGACCGGCGCTGCCTGTAAGGATCTGTGATGGCTGAGCCCTACAAACCTCTTTTTAACCGCACCTACCTGAAGATTATTGTCTGGGTGGTGGCGATTGTGATTGTTCTGCTGCAATGGCGTGAGCATCAGCGCCGTGACGCCCTGATCCCGAGTACGTGGAAGAGCGGTGCCACAGACGTGGTTTCTCTGACTCAGAAGAACAGTGACTCCGACGTCTGGATTCTCACCTACAGCCCAGGCGCCCTGGCTGAAACCCACTCGGGCACCGCCGCCGTTGCCCGCGATACGCTCGAAGCTCGGCTTGCACAAGGCGCTCATCGCTACTTTCTGGATAAGGAAATCGACTTCTCAACCCAGCTTACTCAGGAAAATCTGAAACTCATCGTGCAGCTGCCCGCTGACGACGAGCACCGAAAGGCTGCCAGAGATGGCCTGAAAGCACTGATAACCCCCTCACCTGATGACTCGCAACATGCCAGAGAAGCGCAGACCCGCTTACTGGCAGAGGCGCATCTATTTGCCGGACAGCCGGATAAACTGGTACGCCAAGCCGCTCTGATGGCGCTCTTTCCCGATCATCCGATGTCTCAGCCTTTAACCGGCACACGCCAGGGACTCGCTCAACTGACAACGGACGAAGTCCAGGACTATTTAGCCAGCACCGTTGGCAAAGCACCTTCCCGATTACTCCTTCTCAGTAATCAGGACAGTGATGATCAACAGCAGGAAAGTCATCTGCTACTCAAGGCGCTGCCACAGACGCCTGCTACTCCAGCGCAGATTCCGCCCTTGCCCACTCCCGGCGAGGCGCTTCATCTTAAGCGTCCGCAACTGAATCAGCAGGCGGCACTGGCCGTTGCCCTGCCCGAGGATGATCCTGAAAAGAACATGGCACTGCGGCTGTGGCTAACCCAAAGCGCACAACAGCAGGGTTTTAACGCTACTCCCTGGTATGACAGCGAAGCGGCGGTACTGCTTGTCTTCTGGCAAGGCAGCCTAGAGCAAACGCCACCAGACTGGTCCAGCTGGCTTTCCACCCCCATGAGTCAGAACAATCTTGATGACATTCAAAGCGAACTGAATAAAGCCCATCGCGCTCTGGATGATGAGCCTTTCACCCGCGCGCGTTGGCTGGATCTGATGCTGGACAGAAACCTGCCCGCTGATAGCCTTAAACGCTGGCGAGATGCACCACCTCTGAAGCTAACAGATATTAACCAAAGCCTCAGAAGCCTAAACCGTATCGGTCAGGCAACCTTGCATCCCTGACCCAGCGCTTTACACTCAGCGCCTGTTTTTTGCCCGCTTCGGAGTTTGACCCATGGCACGCGCACCTGCCGCTCGTAACCAGATCCGCCTTATCGGTGGCCAATGGCGAAGCCGTAAATTGAGCTTTGCCGATCTGCCCGGCCTTCGCCCGACCACGGATCGGGTCAAAGAGACGGTCTTTAACTGGTTGATGCACAAGGTTCCTGGCAGCCATTGTCTGGATGCCTTCAGTGGCAGCGGCTCACTGGGTTTTGAGGCCTTGTCCCGGGAAGCGGCATGGACGACATTCATCGACAGCTCAAACATCGTTGTTAAACAGCTACAAGCTAACCTGAAAACACTGCAATGCCAGGATGCTGAGGTAATTCGGGCAGACAGCATTCAATGGCTGTCACAGACGGCCAACCGACAGTTTGATCTGGTGTTTCTGGATCCGCCCTTCAATCAGGGTTTACTGGAGCCTGCAGCCTCCTATCTGGAATCCCGGAGCTGGCTAACTGCAGATGCGGTCATTTACATCGAATACGAGCAGAAACTGTTACCGCAGCTGCCCGCTAACTGGCAATGCATCAAGGAAAAGCGCGCAGGAGAGGTGATTTTTGCCCTTTATCAGCGCAATACGGCCTGATTCAGCACACACTATTGATACATTGCGACGGGTAGCTTGATTGTGCGACTCTGGCATTTCCGCTAGTATCTGCCGGCTTGGAGCACTGCGGCCTGATCGCGGTGAAAAATGCATCCAACGCTCTTCTGAGCCAACGGAAGCTATGACTTCTGCCACCTCAGGCTATATGGATAGTCTCTATGAATACGGTCATCTATCCCGGTACTTTTGATCCCATTACCAACGGTCATGCTGATCTGGTCGAGCGTGCCAGTCGTCTGTTCGACAAGGTGATCGTCGCGGTGGCGGCCAGCCCCCGCAAACGACCGCTGTTGCCGCTGGAAATGCGTGTGGATCTGGTACGGGAAGTCACTGAGCATCTGGATAATGTCAGTGTCTGCGGCTTTGAATGCCTGCTGACCGACCTGCTTAAGCAGAAAGGTGCCACCATCATCCTGAGAGGGCTGCGTGCTGTCTCGGATTTTGAATATGAATTTCAGTTGGCGAATATGAACCGGGTACTCGCGCCACAGGTGGAAAGCATGTTCCTGACACCTGCCGAGCAATACTCTTTTATTTCGTCAACGCTGGTACGCGAAGTGGCGACACTGAACGGTGATATTTCCAAGTTTGTTCACCCTTCAGTCGCAGCGGCACTGAATCGCTACCTGGATAAGGCCTGACTTAGGTCTTTGTAATAAAGCATTAAAAATCAGAGGCTTGCCAAAAAGCCCGGAAACCACCGTGATGAATAAGGCAGCAGCCGGCTATAACCAGTAGAGGATACGCCATGGCTTTGATAATTACTGACGAATGCATCAACTGTGATGTGTGCGAACCAGAGTGCCCGAACGAGGCCATTTCTCAGGGCGAAGAGATTTACGAGATCAATCCTTCGAAATGCACTGAGTGCGTAGGTCACTATGACACGCCCCAGTGTGTTGAGGTTTGTCCAGTAGACTGCATTCCCAAGGACCCTGACCATCCTGAAAGTCAGGAACAGCTTTATGATAAGTATCTGAAGCTGGTTAGCGCCTGATTCTTTTGGGCGCTCAATAAAAAAGCAGGTCATAGACCTGCTTTTTTTGTGCCTGGAGAACAGCGACTTACTCCTCAGAGTCTTCGCCACTATCCTCAATGTTGAGCTCTTTGATCTTGCGGGTCAGGGTATTGCGCCCCCAGCCTAAAAGCTCTGCAGCATCACGCTTTCTGCCGAGGGTGTGTTTAAGAGCCGTTTCGATCAGGATACGCTCGAAGGTCGGCATGGCTGTTTCAAGAATCCCCTTCTGCCCGCGCGCCAGCGCCTTATCGACCCACTGACGGAAGGCTTGCTCCCAGCTTACCGCTGCCTGACTGTTGACAGGCTGCTCGGCCAGCAGCTCTGGCGGCAGATCATCAATAAGCACTTCCCGACCAGAGGCCATCACCGTCAACCAGCGGCAGGTATTCTCCAGCTGACGAACGTTACCGGGCCAGCCCAGCGTACCCAGATACTGCTCCGTGTCACCATGCAGGGTTTTTGGTTCAACGGAGAGTTCCTGAGCCGCCTTGGCCAGAAAGTGTCGCGCCAGACGTGGCACATCTTCACGACGGTCACGCAGTGGCGGTAAATGAATACGAATAACATTCAGACGGTGGAAAAGATCCTCGCGGAAGCGACCATCCTTGACCAGATTCTCAAGATTCTGGTGAGTCGCAGCGATAATGCGAACATCGACCTTCACAGGTGTATGACCACCGACGCGGTAAAACTCACCATCTGCCAGAACACGCAGCAAGCGGGTTTGGGTGTCCATCGGCATATCACCGATTTCATCCAGGAAAAGAGTACCGCCATTGGCCTGCTCAAAACGGCCGCGACGCAGTGTCGCCGCTCCGGTAAAAGCGCCCTTCTCATGGCCAAAAAGCTCGGACTCAATCAGATCCTTGGGAATCGCTGCCATATTCAGGGCGATAAAAGTCTGGGGAGCACGCGGGCTATGGCGGTGCAGCGCATGTGCAACCAGCTCTTTACCCGTACCTGATTCACCGTTGATCAGCACGGTGATATTGGAGTGGGAAAGACGGCCAATGGCACGAAACACCTCCTGCATGGAGGGTGCCTCACCAATAATGTCTTTATTGACCTTCTGGCTGGGTTCCGGCTCCGGCATCTTGCTTTCACGCGCATGAGCCAGCGCCCGCTTCACCAGTGACACAGCCTCATCAACATCAAAGGGCTTGGGCAGATATTCAAACGCACCACCCTGATAGGAGGCCACAGCGGACTCCAGATCCGAATGCGCCGTCATAATAATCACAGGCAGCGCAGGATATTCGTTGTGCACACGCTCAAGCAGGCCGAACCCGTTGGTACCGGGCATACGGATATCACTCAAGAGCACATCCGGCGTACCGCGACTTAACTGGCGCAGGGCCTGATCGGCAGACTCAAAGGACTGCACCTGAAGACCAGCCTGGGATAGGGCCTTTTCCAAAACCCATCGAATAGAACGATCGTCATCAACGATCCAGACATTAGTCTCGCTGGCCATGTTCTTGCTCCAGTGGAATAAACAGAGTGAATTGAGTTTGTCCCGGCTCGCTCTCGCACTTAATCATGCCCTGATGCTGATGAAGGATAGAGTGAGCAATTGATAGACCCAGACCCGTGCCACTCGCGCGACCACTAATCATGGGGTAAAAGATATTTTCCATCAGCGATTCGGGGATACCGGGACCGTTGTCGATAATACTGAGGGCACAAACCAGCCGATGCCGTTCATTACCCATGGTGAACTGCCGCAAACTGCGGGTACGTAAAATAATGCAAGGTTCGGGAATCTCAGATTCACCCAACGCCTGCATGGCATTTCGAACGATATTGAGCACCGCCTGAATCAGTTGCTCTTCATCGGCTTCAATTTCCGGAATACTTGGATCGTAATCCCGTTCAATACGAATACTTCCGCCCGACTCTGCGCTAATCAATGCGCAAACTCGCTCAATAATCTGGTGAATATTGAGAAAGCTGAATTGAGGCATAACACGCGGCCCCAACATGCGATCCACCAAATTACGCAGGCGATCCGCCTCCTCAATAATGACCTGGGTATATTCTTTCAAATCATCGGCGGGCAGTTCGCGCTCCAGCAGCTGCGCAGCCCCACGAATACCGCCCAGCGGATTTTTAATCTCATGAGCCATACCGCGAACCAGCTCACGCGTCGTTTCCTGCTTGGCATGCATTTCCTCTTCACGAGTAATACGCAGCAAGTGATCACGCGCCTGAAGCTCAAGCATCAATGCATGATCCTCGGCCAGCGGTGTCACACTGTAATCTACCGTGATCTGCTGACCATGGTGCAGGACAAGATGTGCCTCTCGCTGAGTGAAAGGGTGACCTGTCAGTGCCGATTCCTGCAGAATATGCATTGCCTCATCGGTGTCCCGAAATAGAGCACTGATGTGCGCTCCCATGAAGCGCTTGCCGCTTACCTGCAACAACATTTCTGCTGCCGGGTTCAGGTATTCGAGCTGTAGCAGCATATCGAGTCGCAATACTGCGGTCGACATGTTATCGAGTAATTGCCGATAAAACATTGCCTTAGCCATGATCCTCTTCCTGCAAGTCCACTTGCAAAGGGCGTACCTGACTTCAGATCAACAACCCCGCCAATTTCGCACCAAGTTAATGCAACACCCTGCGCCATTCTTTCTCATACCACACTGACTTCCATGACCAGTAGCAGAAAAAACGCACCCAGAGAGTTATCGCGGGAAAAAAAAGCCCCCGGCAAGCGGGGGCTTTTCTGTCATAAGCTCACGAAAGCTTATACGGAGTAGTACATGTCCATTTCGACAGGGTGAGTAGTCATGTTCAAACGCTGTACGTCGGCTTTTTTCAGGCCAATGTAAGCATCGATCATGTCGTCAGAGAAGACGCCACCCTTGGTCAGGAACTCACGATCCGCATCCAGAGCTGCCAGAGCTTCGCTCAGGGTTTCAGCAACAGTTGGGATCTCTGCTGCTTCTTCAGCAGGCAGGTCATACAAGTCTTTATCCATAGCATCGCCAGGATGGATCTTGTTCTGGATACCGTCCAGACCCGCCATCAGCAGCGCAGCGAAGCACAGGTAAGGGTTCGCACCTGGATCAGGGAAACGAGTCTCGATACGACGTGCTTTAGGGCTGGTAACGTGAGGAATACGAATAGAAGCAGAACGGTTACGGGCAGAGTAAGCCAGCATAACAGGGGCTTCGAAACCTGGAACCAGACGCTTGTAGGAGTTGGTCAGCGGGTTACAGAACGCGTTCAGCGCTTTAGCGTGCTTGATGATACCGCCGATGTAGTAAATAGCAGTTTCAGACAGGCCACCGTACTGCTCACCTGCAAACAGGTTCACGCCATCTTTGGACAGAGACTGGTGAACGTGCATACCGGAACCGTTATCACCAACGATAGGCTTAGGCATGAAAGTCGCAGTTTTGCCGTACAGGTGCGCAGTGTTGTGTACGCAGTACTTCAGGATCTGAGTTTTGTCAGCACGGCGAACCAGCGTATCAAACTTGGTACCGATTTCGTTCTGGCCCGCAGTAGCTACTTCGTGGTGGTGAACTTCCACTTCCACGCCCATCGCATCCAGAGCGTTACACATGGCAGTACGCAGCTCATAGCTGGAATCAATGGGAGGAACGGGGAAGTAACCGCCTTTAACGCGAGGACGGTGACCAGAATTCACACCATCAAACTCGTCATTGGAAGACCATGCAGCCTCTTCAGACTTGATTTTGTAACCACAGCCAGACATGTCGGCATTCCAGGTTACAGAGTCAAACACGAAAAACTCAGGCTCAGGACCGAAGAACGCGGTATCCGCAATACCGGTGGACTTCAGGTACTCTTCAGCACGCTTGGCCAGGGAGCGAGGATCACGCTCATAACCTTCGCCAGTAGCAGGCTCGATAACGTCGCAGTAAACGATCAGAGTGGGCTCTTCAGTGAAAGGATCCAGAACTGAAGTTTCGTCATCAGGACGGATAATCATGTCGGAAGCCTGAATGCCTTTCCAACCAGAAATAGAAGAACCGTCAAATGCCTGACCGTTCTCGAAAAATTCTTCATCTGCAGCGGCTGCAGGAATAGTCACGTGCTGCTCTTTACCTTTGAAATCGGTAAAACGCAGGTCGATCCACTTAACGCTATGTTCTTTGATCAGTTCTAGGGACTTGGCTGACATCTTCTGTCTCCGCAGTTTGGGGCAATGCACTTTAGTCGATTATTTCAGCAACAACGTATTAAGGACTTTTCACAAACCGACACCGAGCGACTCTGCTCGCGGCAGCGAAAAAGGTGGAGGCTTTCGCCTCCATCAAAGTTGTTACTGTCAACTGAGTCGCCTTAGCAAAAGCAACCCTTATGCCAAATATGCAACTACATGATTTATAAGGGATTTATCACCTTGCAAGATTAAAGCAAGATTTAACTCTTCCAATATAGTGCGATTTTCACTGCCTGCGCCCCATTTTGACGCACTATTTTGGTGCCAATAACGCCCCTGCGCCCAAGAATAGCGCCAGAGTAACTTTATGGTGCATTCGTCTGCCTCAGTTTGGGCAAACATTAAGGCGTTAAATGCGCCTTTTGCATGAAACTTCGGGCAATTGGCAGTCACGTAAATGCACTGATTAACGTATAATGCCGTTTTTCCGCCTGCCAGCTGCAGGCAATGTAAACAGTCAGGATTTCTCTTGTGATCGATAATCTACGCAATATTGCCATTATTGCCCACGTTGACCATGGCAAAACCACCCTGGTCGACAAGCTGCTGCAGCAGTCGGGTACCCTTCAGCGCCGTGACGAAGGTCAGGAGCGTCTGATGGACTCCAACGACCAGGAAAAGGAACGTGGTATCACCATCCTGGCGAAAAACACTGCCATCCGCTGGAATGACTACCGCATCAACATCGTAGACACCCCTGGACACGCTGACTTCGGTGGCGAGGTTGAACGCGTACTGTCTATGGTTGACTCTGTTCTGCTACTGGTTGATGCCGTTGACGGCCCAATGCCTCAGACTCGCTTCGTAACCCAGAAGGCTTTTGCCCGTGGCCTGAAGCCTATCGTTGTTATCAACAAGATCGACCGTCCTGGCGCACGTCCTGACTGGGTGATGGACCAGGTATTTGATCTGTTTGACCGTCTGGGCGCGACCGATGAGCAGCTCGACTTCCCGGTGATCTACGCTTCCGCTCTGAACGGTATTGCCGGTACCGATCACGAAAACATGTCTGAAGACATGACCCCGCTGTTCCAGGCGATTGTGGATCTGGTCTCTGCGCCAAACGTCGACAGCGATGGTCCTTTCCAGATGCAGGTTTCTGCACTGGACTACAACTCTTACCTGGGCGTTATCGGTGTTGGCCGTATCAATCGTGGTCGTATCAACACTAATACCCCGATCAAAGCGATCGATATCGATGGCAAAGTTCGCTCCGGCCGTGTTCTGAAAATCATGGGCTACCATGGTCTTGAGCGTGTGGAAGTCGATACTGCCGAAGCCGGGGACATCGTCTGCGTGACGGGCATGGACGAGCTCAACATCTCTGACACCCTGTGCGCACCGGATGCCGTTGAGGCAATGCCAGCACTGACCGTTGACGAACCTACCGTCAGCATGTGCTTCCAGGTTAACGATTCTCCTTTCGCAGGTCTGGAAGGCAAGTTTGTTACCTCGCGCAATATTAAAGAACGTCTTGACCGCGAACTGCTGCACAACGTGGCCCTGCGCGTTCGTCAGGGCGATACTCCTGACAAATTTATGGTTTCCGGTCGTGGCGAACTCCACCTTTCCGTTCTGATCGAAACCATGCGTCGTGAAGGCTATGAGCTGGCCGTTTCTCGTCCTGAAGTTATTCAGAAAGAAATCGACGGCGTCATCATGGAACCTTACGAGCAAGTCGTTATCGACTGTGAAGAAGACTACCAGGGTCCGGTCATGGAAGAGCTGGGTCGCCGTAAAGGCGAACTGCGCGATATGCAGATCGATGGCGCAGGTCGCGTCCGCATCGAATACCGCATTCCTTCTCGCGGCATGATCGGCTTCCGTAACCAGTTCCTGACCCTGACTTCCGGCACCGGCATTATGACATCCAGCTTTGATAGCTATGACGAAGTCAAAGCCGGCCCCTCAGTGACCCGTATTAACGGCGTACTGATTTCCAACATCGCTGGCAAAGTACTGGCATACGCTCTGTTCAGCCTGCAGGAGCGTGGTCGCCTCTTTATCGATCCCAACATTGATGTTTATGAAGGCCAGGTCATTGGTCTGCATAGCCGTGGTAACGACCTGACCGTTAACCCAACCAAAGCGAAGCAGCTGACCAACGTCCGTGCATCCGGTAGTGATGAAAACATTCTGCTGACTCCTCCAGTTCGCCACTCTCTGGAGCAGGCTCTGGAATTCATCGAAGATGACGAGCTGGTGGAAATCACACCTAAGAACATCCGTATCCGTAAGAAGTTCCTGACCGAGAACGAGCGCAAGCGCGCTTCTCGCCAGTAAGCCTAAACGGAATGACAAACACCCCTGCCAAGCAGGGGTGTTTTGTTTCAGGCTCTCGCAAAACAACAAAAGGAGAAACGGTAATGAAAGCGCTGATTCAACGTGTCACTCAGGCAAGCGTACACGTCGAAGGTGAGGAAGTAGGAAAAATCGGAGCCGGACTACTACTATTACTGGGCGTAGAAAAAACGGATACAGAAGAAAATGCAGAAAAACTACTGGATAAAGTCATCCGGTATCGCATCTTCGCTGACGAGAATGGCCGTATGAATAACAGCCTTGCTGATAGTAAAGGCGAGTTACTAATTGTTTCCCAATTTACGCTGGTGGCAGATACCAAAAAAGGCTCACGCCCCGGATTTTCAACCGGCGCAACACCAGAACTGGGCGAAAAGCTTTACCAACATTTTATTTCCTGCGCCAGGAAACAGCTCCAAAGCGTACAAACCGGGCGTTTCGGTGCCAATATGCAAGTCTCTCTTGTGAACGATGGCCCTGTAACCTTTTGGTTAGAAAACTAAAAAGCCCCAGTAATTCTATTGTTATTTCCCGTTACTTAACGGTATTAAGGAATAAGAATGATGGGATTGCCTTTACTGGCTCTTTTTATATACTTTAAGCTATAATTTTTAATTATTGCCTTTAATTAATTAGCTGGTTGGTGAGCCATGAAATATTCTGATCTTAATGTATTAACTCTGGCTGAACTGCAGGCCCTGCAGGCAGACGTTGAAAAAGCGATCGAGCAGAAGCAGCAGCAGGCACAAGTAATTGACCAGATTAAAGCCATGGCTTTAGAAAACGGCATTACTTTTGAATCTGTTCTGAACGAACTTCAAGGTAGCGTTCGCAAGAGCGGTGCAGCGAAATCCAAATCAGCACCTCAGTATTTCAATCCTGAAGATCCAAGCCAGACCTGGACTGGTAAAGGCCGTAAGCCGAAGTGGATTGAAGAAGCACTGCATAACGGTGCAGATCTTGAAGACTTCCGCATCAAGTCTTAATAGATTGACTGCGAAAAAAGCGGGATAACAATCCCGCTTTTTTATTGCCTGAAAACTGGAGATTAAATGATGGCATTTAATCAACATCAGCAAAAGCGCCTAATCCAGATCCTCCAGCACCTCCCAGAGAACAAAGTTACCAGTTATGGGCAACTGGCCCGCCTGATAGGCCTCCCCCGTCACGCTCGCTTTGTTGGCAAATGGTTATCACTCCCCACCACAGCAAAGCTTAAGCTCCCCTGGTATAGAGTTTTAAGAAGCGACGGCTCAATCCCTTTCCCTGCCAACACACCAGCCTCAGAGCGCTTTACAAGCCTTTTATTAGAAAGCGATATTCCTGTTAAGCAAAATAGAGTGAACTGGAAAGTTCATGCATGGCTACAGAGTGAAGCAGACGAGCTTGCCTGGCTTACTTGGGCAGAGCACATGGGCATTCTTGATCATTCCCAATGATACGAATTAATGCCAATAAAAAAGGAGCCCGAAGGCTCCTTATTCATTTCTGGACTATTACTCTTCCAGATAGGTATATCCTGCCAACCCTTCCTTAAGAAAGGCCAGACAATCTGCCTGCATTTCTTCACTCATTGTCGATTTAGACAACTGGCGCTGGTAGGCATTAATGAAGTTTTCAGAATCAAAGTTCACATAACGTAGAATCTGATCAACCGTGTCCCCCATGATGACACTGGTTACTTCCCATTCACCCGCCTCATTAACTGCAACATCGACGGAATGGGTATCACCAAAAAGGTTATGCATATCACCCAGAATTTCCTGATAAGCACCAACCAGAAAAAAGCCCATGATATGCGGATTTTCCGGATCAAATGCCGGCATTGGCAAAGTCGACTCAATACCCTGCCCATCAACATATTGGTCAATGGTGCCATCAGAGTCACAGGTAATATCCTGAATGATCGCTCGCTGCGTTGGCTCCTGATCCAATCCCGTCAGAGGCAATACCGGGAAAACCTGATCAATACCCCAGACGTCGGGCAATGACTGGAATACCGAAAAGTTTACAAAGAGCTTATCGGCCAGCTTCGCATGCAGCTCATCAATCAATTCACGGTGAGCACGGTTTTTGTGGCTCAGGAAAGGACGAATCTGCAAACAGGTCGCCAGATAAATCTGCTCAGCTTTTGCGCGCTCAGTCAGGGACAGGAAGCCGTGCGTATAGAGAGATTGCACTTCAGCAATGTCGTATACCGTATCGTGATAAATCTCGAGTACATTACGCTCGTCAGCCTCATGCAACGCTTCCTGATAGGACTCCCACAAGGAGTGCAGAATCTTGGGATCAGCAATACCGGGGCGCTCAGGCTTGATGTCCTTCGGTGATTCAACATCAATAACGTTGGCCAGCAGCACCGCATGGTGAGCAGACAGCGCGCGACCCGACTCACTAACAATATTCGGATGCGGCAGGTTCCGCTCAGCACAAATTTCTGACAGCGCGTACGTTACGTTACTGGCATATTCACTCATGGAATAGTTTGCCGAGCACGAGCTCTGAGAGCGCGTCCCCTCGTAGTCGATACCCAGACCACCGCCAACGTCCACAACGCTGATAGGCGCTCCCAGAGAACGCAGCTCTGCATAGAAGCGAGCACACTCACGAAGGCCTGTCTGAATATCGCGAATATTGGCGATCTGAGAGCCGAGGTGAAAGTGCAGCAACTGCAGGGAATCCAGAGACTCTTCCTTACGCAGACGCTCAACAACCTGCAGGATCTGGAATGCCGACAGACCAAACTTTGACTTCTCGCCACCACTACTCTGCCACTTGCCTTTACCCTGACTGGCGAGACGCGCCCGCAAACCAAGACGCGGCGTAACATTCAGCGCTTTGGCCTCTTTCAGTACCAGATCCAGCTCAGAGAGTTTTTCGATAACGATATAAACTTCATTACCAAGCGCTTCACCAATCAGCGCCAGACGCACGTATTCGCGGTCTTTATAACCATTACAGACAATAACGGAGGAGTTAGTATTCTCAGACAGCGCCAGCACCGCCATCAACTCGGGCTTGGAACCCGCCTCAAGACCAACACGTGCATTAGGATCCCGCTCTTGCGCACCCAGCAAGCCTTCAACAACTGCTTGCTGCTGATTCACCTTGATGGGATACACAGCAGTGTATTGTCCGCGGTATTTATAGAAATCAGCCGCTTCACGAAACGCTTTGCAGATTGAACTTACGCGGTCATGAAGAATGTCGGTGAAACGCACCAGAGTTGGAAGTGCAATACCCTGACCTGCCAGATAATCGCAAAGCTCAGGCAGATTAATACTGACTTCCTTATCACGACGTGGACGAACTTCGACCTCGCCACCGTCGTTAACATCGAAATAGCCCACACCCCAATAAGGGATGTTATAAAGTTTTAACGCGTCGCGGCGAGTCCATGCAGTCATCTGCCGTTCTACCTATATTGGAATTACCGACGAAAAGCTGGCATTTAATGATGCCAGCCATGATAAAAAGCTTCCGTTTAACAGGAAAACTTAAGTGCCCTGTAAAGCATCCAGAACATATTGAGGCAATGCAAATGCCCCTACATGGATGCTTGGGGTGTAGTAGCGCGTTTTAAAACCCGCTACGGCAAATCGTTGCTCAATCGTCGCCAGATCTGCCTGACGAAGGCTTGCATCATCAGACCCCCAGGCCAGTGTCATAATGCCACCAACGTAGGTAGGCACAGGAGCTGCGTAGAAATTCTGGTCCTCAAAATCAAGACCCATACGCTTGCGAGTAGTTGTGACTTCCCCCAATTGCATAAAGCACACACCATTCTGGGCAACCATAACTCCACCCTTATTCAGGATGCGCTTACAGCCATTATAGAAGCGGGAAGTGAAAAGCACTTCGCCAGGCCCCATGGGATCAGTAGAGTCAGAAATAACGGCATCAAAAGTTTCATCGGTGGAATTAACAAACTCCACGCCGTCCGCGATGACCAAATTCAAACGAGCATCATCAAACGCCCCATCAGAATGAGAAGGCAGGTAGGTTTTGCACATCTCAACGACCTGGCCATCAATCTCAACCATGGTGACATGCTCAACTTCAGGATGCTTTAGCACTTCACGCAGAATGCCACCGTCCCCGCCGCCGATAATCAACACACGACGGGCATTACCATGAGCAAAGAGAGGCACATGTGTCAGCATCTCGTGATAAATGAATTCATCACGCTCAGTGGTCTGAATTACGCCATCCAGCGCCATTACCCGGCCAAAATCACGGTTTTCAAAAATGATCAGATGCTGATGTTCGGTTTTATTCTCGAACAGCACTTTATCAATTGTGAATGACTGACCGTATCCCGGATAAAGGGTTTCAATATAGCGCTGGGGTGCCGTCACCTGCCTTTCCTCGTAACTCAACATGCTTAACAACAATATAACGATGCTACGTCATGCTTATGACAGCGATAATCCGGCAAAGATCACAGAAAAGGTAAGAAAAGAAGGGAGATGATTTCTTTCTGACTCACCGCGAGCACGGCAATAGTCAGACTGGAGTAGGAAGTCTGAGGAGATACCGTACGCTATTGCGTGATGCTTTTCATGGACACCTTGTTCATAAGCTGATCAAGGATGCGTTTTATACGCTTTTTTCTGACAAACGCAAGGGAGAGGTCAAAAATCACCCAGATAGCCAGGCGAATGACTTTTAAGACAGGAATGAGATATTTCAGAAACAAAAAAAGCCGCTTTCGCGACCTTTCTTTAAGGTTGGTGCAGATGGAGAGACTCGAACTCTCACGTCCTTACGAACACTAGCACCTGAAGCTAGCGCGTCTACCAATTCCGCCACATCTGCCTGGGCAACCTGATTGTCTTTTCCGAGCGTTTTGGTGCAGATGGAGAGACTCGAACTCTCACGTCCTTACGAACACTAGCACCTGAAGCTAGCGCGTCTACCAATTCC
>NZ_JBKKHQ010000024.1:0-336 GCF_046614695.1 Pokkaliibacter sp. CJK22405 | reverse complement strand
GCCACATCTGCATGCAGCTCGGAAAGTGTCGCGTATCATACTTCTAACACGGGGTTTTGCAAGTACTTTACGCTGCCACTTCATCTTGTCTGAAGTGGTGCCCGGAGGCGGAATCGAACCACCGACACGGGGATTTTCAATCCCCTGCTCTACCGACTGAGCTATCCGGGCATTTGGTGCGGAAGGAGAGACTCGAACTCTCACGCCGTGAGGCGCTGGAACCTAAATCCAGTGTGTCTACCAATTCCACCACTTCCGCAAGTGGTGCCCGGAGGCGGAATCGAACCACCGACACGGGGATTTTCAATCCCCTGCTCTACCGACTGAGCTATCCGG
>NZ_JBKKHQ010000023.1:0-57956 GCF_046614695.1 Pokkaliibacter sp. CJK22405 | reverse complement strand
GCAACGAGGCGCGTATTTTACGAGTTCGCGTCCAACTGTCAAGTTGTTTGCGCATCAAGCGAACGGGGCCGAAATTTACTCTCGGCGATGAAACTTGTCAAGCAGATCAAATACTTCCAACCAGAATTATTTCTCTGGCGGCACGTATCCCTCAATCGCAGTCAAATCTTCTCCAGAGAAAAAGCGATCCATCTCTTCCTGCAAAAGCTTTCGAGATGCCATATCCATAAGATTCAGGCGCTTTTCATTGATAAGCATCGTCTGGTGCGTCAGCCAGTCCTGCCAGGCTTCCTTAGAGATATTTTCGTAGAGGTCCACGCCCTTGGGGCCGGGAAACGGTGGACGATCCAGGCCTTCCTTTTCTTGCTGATATTTACGGCAGAATACAGTACGGGTCATAACTCACCTCACGTCATTACCAGGGTAGCGTCGAGCTCAAGCAACAGCCGTTTTACCGGAGCCGCCAACCCGACCTCTTCAGGTTGCCGCAGGTTATACCAGAGCTGCCCACTGACTTCCATGACCTCACCCGAGTCCGCAAGATCGTAGATAACCGGAATCATCTGCAGGTGAAAGTGGCTAAAGGTGTGTTGACGCGGTTCAAGAGTTATCTTGGAAGAGGCTTTGCCTCCTCTTGATTGCGCCATGTCATCAAGTTCTGACCGGTTTAGCGCTTCAGGAAAACTCCAGAGTCCTCCCCAAATGCCCGTTGGTGGGCGCTGCTCAAGCAGTACTCGCCCCTGTTCATCTTTCAGGATCAGCAAATGTCGTGTTTTCTCGGGAAGTGCTTTGCGCGGTTTTTTACCGGGAAACTCCGCCTCACGATGTTGCTGATGCGCCTCGCAACTGTCCTCCAGAGGACAAAGCAAACACATTGGTTTGCTTCGGGTACAGAGCGTAGCCCCCATATCCATCATGGCCTGAGTATATTCACCCACGCGAGCTTCAGGAGTTAGCCGCTCCGCCAGCTCCCAAAGTTCTTTTTCGACCGCACTCTGGCCTGGCCAACCCTCGATGGCGGCGTAACGTGACAAGACACGTTTCACGTTACCATCCAGAATAGGCGCCCAGGTTCCCCGACTGATTGACAGAATGGCCCCAGCGGTTGAGCGACCAACCCCTGGTAACGTCACCACCTCTTCAACTGTCGAGGGAAACTCTCCCTGCCAGTCATTAACGAGTATCTGTGCGGCACGATGGAGATTACGAGCACGGGTGTAATAACCCAGTCCCGTCCATAGATGCAGCACTTCATCGACCTCTGCCTCAGCCAAAGCCTGAACACTGGGGAAGCGCTCCATAAAACGCTCATAATAGGGAATAACTGTCGCCACCTGCGTCTGCTGCAGCATGATTTCTGAAATCCAGACGCGATAGGGAGTCTTGTTGAATTGCCAGGGAAGCGTGGTCCGACCGTGACGGTCGAACCACTCCATAATGCGATGTTGAAACTCAGCGGGGGTCACTTATTGAGAATTCCTTGAAGCAAGCCTTTTACGGCCTCGGCTTTATCATCCCCAAGTTTTTCTTTCAACTTTTCTGTCTGCTTATCAATCGCCTTGTTCACCTCTTTTTTGGCTTTACGCTCGGCTTCCCGAGCAGCCAAACCCTTGATGGTGTTAGCAAAGCCATCCTTATCGGGGCGACACCATTTGCCTGGGTCACCATCAAGACTTCCCTGACAGCGTAGTGGCCATTCCAGGCCCTGGAATTTGGGATTGATCGTACAGGCTTCGCGGCTGGTATCTCCCTGGACAATGACCTTAACCAGCATATCCAAACGCCGCTGTGGCAGATCGATCTGCCCGGCACCATTCGCTGTGGCACCAACTAAACCACCGTTGAGCTGCTGCACCTGAGCGACACCATCATTAAACCGAATCTGCAAATGAGCATCTGTCAGCGTCGTATCTGCAGATGGCGTGCTCTCTCCTAATGCATCGCCATTGGCCAGAGCTATTCCCTGACAGAGCTGATGGGTCACATTAATATTCTTCAGTACGCCTTTCGCCAGGTCTGCCTGCATGGAGCCATTGAGGGAGTTAACCCAGTCATATACCGAGTTTCCACGCATGCTGAGCTGGCCCGTTGCGGTCCCTTGGCCAGTAACACTGGGGTCATTACCAAGTAGCTGCTGAAGCTGCCCAAGGTCAACCTGACTGGCAGTAAAGCTCACCTGAGAGTTAATAGGATTTTTACGGGCATCCATACTGCCCTTGGCACTGATTGAGCCACCTGAAACCTGAGTCGCGAGATTATCCAGCGTCAGCTTCCCGCCATTCGCCTGCACCATCACACGATTATTCTTTAGCGCCAGTTGCTGATAAGTCACGCTGTTGAGTGTGATGTCCGCATCCAGATTCAGACTACGAAGCATCTCAACCGGAACGACCTCAGCACGGGAATAGCTACTGTTATCCGCAGAAGCCACGCCAGCCTGTTTACTGCCAGACTCAGCCTGCTTTTCCGTAGGCTGCTCAGTGGCAGACTGATAGTCATCCAGGTTGATTTTGTCTCCTTTGAGCACCGTACTCAGTCGTCCGCTATCGAGACCATAGGCCAGCGTTCCCTTAAGTGTGGTGTCATCAACGGTGACCACCAGATCAGAGAGGTCAATACGGTTTTGCTTGAAACTGAAAGGGGTTTGCAGAGCAACTTTTGTCAGCGCATCACTGGATTTGAAGTCTGCCGCCATACCTTGGTCGGCCAGCCATTTACGTAGATTTGCCTGCTCAACAGACAACTTTCCACTGACGCTGGGGTCACCCATTACCTGATTTGCTTCAGCAGAAAGAGCCGCCTTGATACCGTTCATCTGCAGCGCCATGGCAGGCAGAGACAATCTCTGTTGTTTGAGGTCCAGATTCACATCGCCCTTGGCTTCAAGCAGCAGATCCTGTTTGCTAAGGCCTGCGATATCACTGACCAGCGTCAGATTGCTCAGCTCATAAAGCTGACGATCTGGATCCAGCATTACATCAGCATCGAGCTTATTACTAAGTGCAATCTGGCTACTTTGCTGACTTCCGCCCTCCTGACTCATGCTTAGAGGCAAAGTCAGACTTAGGGGGAAACGTTTACCCAAGGAAATACTGCTTGCCTGAAGGCTGACGGGGCCCACTGCAATCGACTTGTTCTGGGTAAGGTCACTGTAATTGATCTGCACGTTCTGAAGGTCAACAGAGTCAATGGCCAGCTGGGTTGAACCCGACTTTCCAGCGCTATCGCCAGAACCTGTTGATTCATCGGCAACAGGCGTCTCTTCACTAGGACGCGTCCAGTTATTCTGCCCGGCCGTTTCTTTTTGCAGGTTGAGGGTCAGGCCATCGACGATCAGGTCAGACAAACTCACCTGTCCACCCATCAGTGCGGGCACATCCAACCCCACACTGGCGTTATTCAGCGTCGCCAGACTGGGCTTATCCGGATAATGCGCCTCAACCTTGTTAAGAGTGATGGCGAATTGCGGGAACAGCGTCCAGCTCATTTCCCCCTGTATATCCACGATCAGACCAGTTTTATCCTCAATAGCAGCGCTAATGCGCTGACGATAGTCATTAGGATCAAACACAGTAAAAAGATAGATCAGGCAAAGGATTGCCAGACCTAATAACGCACCTAAAAGCCATAACACCAGTCGCGTGACCTTCATGTTCCCTCACTCACTCTTATTATCGATACTGCCTGCCAGACTCACCTTGCCGACAGTGTAGACCGCCTTTGCCTGCCTGTGTCCAGCGGATATCCCGCATTTGCTGTTAGTAATGGTTCTAACCCAGAGCACAAGGCTTTATAATTCAGGATCGTTTTTTAGTGGTTTCTTTGGCTATCAGCGCCGCAGTAAACATAAACACGGCACTCATCGCCTATCACGACGCATTAAAGGGAGCCTGGCATGGCAGAGCGTACCGCCAGCGTGACACGCAACACGCTGGAAACTCAGATCAGCGTGACCGTTAACCTCGATGGCACCGGGAAGTTTTCTTCTCAGACCGGCATCGGTTTTCTGGATCATATGCTGGAGCAGATTGCCCGCCATGGTCTTATCGACATGGATATCCATGCCAACGGCGACCTTCACGTTGATGCCCACCATACCGTTGAAGATCTGGGAATTACCCTAGGTCAGGCAATCAACAAGGCGCTGGGCGATCGTAAAGGCATGACCCGTTATGGCCACTCCTACGTTCCCCTGGATGAAGCTCTATCCCGCGTGGTTCTGGACTTCTCCGGCCGCCCTGGCCTCGAGTACAGCATTCCTTTCACCCGTGCTTCCATTAATGGACTGGACACCGAACTCTTCTATGAGTTCTTCCAGGGCTTCGTCAATCATGCGTTGGTGACTCTGCACATTGATAACCTTAAGGGTCATAACAGCCACCATCAGGCTGAAACCGTGTTTAAGGCCTTCGGCCGCGCCCTGCGCATGGCATTAACGCCCGATGAGCGCATGCAAGGGATGATGCCCTCAACCAAGGGATGCCTGTAATGAGCACTGTGGCAGTTATCGACTACGGCATGGGCAACCTGCATTCGGTTGCCAAAGCCCTTGAGCACGTAAAGCCGGATGAGCGCGTACTGGTGACGCGCGATACTCAGGACATTCTGGCTGCCGATCGCGTTATTCTTCCCGGCGTCGGAGCAATCCGTGACTGCATGGGAGAGTTGGTTCGCCTGGGCCTCGACAAGATTGTTCATCAGGTGATTGCTTCAGGAAAACCACTACTGGGCATCTGCGTCGGCGTACAACTTCTGACTGAGTTCAGCGAAGAAAATGGCGGTCATGCCTGCCTTGGCGCCTTTCAAGGCAAAGCCCACTTTTTCGGCAATGACCTGAAAGATGAAAGCGGTGAGAAACTGAAAGTACCTCACATGGGCTGGAACCGCGTGACCCAACGTAAAGCTCATCCACTCTGGGCAAACATTGCTGACGACAGCCGCTTTTATTTTGTCCACAGTTATTACATTAAAGCCGGACAGACTGATGAGATCGCAGGCTCATGCCATTATGGCCTTGAGTTTGATGTCGCTCTTAGTCGTGACAACGTTTTCGCTGTGCAATTCCATCCTGAGAAAAGCCATGAAGCAGGCCTTCAATTACTGAAGAACTTCCTGCACTGGAACGGCAAACCCTGACCTGTGAACTCCCGGTACGCCCGGGTTTGATTTTGATGGCCTCGAACAGAGGCCTGCACCTGACTAGAGAGAGTCCATCTCCATGCTGGTAATTCCTGCCATCGATCTGAAAGACGGCCTGTGCGTTCGACTGCGACAGGGCCGAATGGAAGACTCCACGGTATTTTCCTCCAACCCCGTTGAAATGGCTGGCCAGTGGGTAGCCCAGGGTGCTCGTCGTCTGCATCTGGTTGATTTGAACGGTGCCTTCGCAGGCCAGCCTGTGAACGGTGAGATTGTTCAGGAAATCGCTAAAGCCTTTCCTACCCTGCCGATTCAGATTGGCGGCGGTATTCGTGATGCAGCCATCATTGAAGCTTATCTCAAGGCTGGTGTTCAGTACGTCATCATCGGCACCAAAGCCGTTAAAGAACCTGAATTCGTGACTGAGATGTGCAAAGCCTTTCCAGGACACATTATTGTTGGCCTGGACGCCAAAGACGGTCTGGTTGCGATTGATGGCTGGGCAGAAGTGACCGAAGTCAAAGCGGTGGATCTGGCCAAGCGTTTCCGTGATGATGGCGTGGAAAGTATCGTTTATACCGACATCAGCCGTGACGGCATGATGCAGGGCGTCAATGTGGAAAGCACGGTGAACCTGGCGCAGGAGTCAGGACTGCCCGTGATTGCTTCCGGCGGCGTGACCAATATGGCGGATATCGAAGCGCTGGCCAAAGTCAGTGATAAAGGTGTCATCGGCGCCATCACGGGTCGTGCCATTTATGAAGGAACACTGGATATCGCTGAAGCTCAGGCACTCTGCGACAGCCTAGTCTGATACGCATTGAGCCATTCATAAAAAAAGGGCCTCTCTGGCCCTTTTTTTATTGCGCAATAATCTAAGGATCACACACCGTAATTCTTACGGTACGTCTCCATCGCAGTCAGCGCATCGGCCTTATCACCCTGCTCGGCAAGATAAGCCATGATGTCTTTCACATTAATGATATTAGCCACAGGCATGTTGTAGTCGCGCTCAACTTCCTGAATCGCCGAGAGTTCAGCCTTGCCTTTCTCCTGACGATTCAGCGCGATAACCACACCTGCAGGCGTGGCGCCATTTTGCTCAATCAGTGTCATGACCTCACGGATGGCAGTTCCGGCAGTAATAACATCATCAATGATCAGCACACGCCCTTTCAGCGGAGCCCCTACCAGATTCCCGCCCTCACCATGATCCTTGGCTTCCTTACGATTAAAAACATAAGGCACATCAAGACCGTGCTTTTCAGCCAGAGCAACCGCCGTGACCGCCGCCAGAGGAATGCCTTTATAGGCCGGGCCCAGAATCACGTCGAACTCGATGCCGCTGTTGACGATCGCCTCAGCGTAACATTGACCCAGCTTTGCCAGCGCCTTACCGGTATTAAACAACCCGGCGTTGAAAAAGTAAGGGCTCAGGCGACCAGACTTCAGCGTAAACTCGCCGAAACGCAGTACATCCTGTTGAATGGCAAACTCAATAAAATCCCGCTGATAGGCAAGCATCTGACAACTCCACTGGATCAAAAACGCCGCTAGTTTACCTTATCGCATCACCGCCTGCCTCCTCTGTGTCCCATCATTGCTGGGCTGGCGTCTTAGCTCCCATTGGTGCCGTTCTATTTCGCTTGACTTGAACGTCATTCAACGAAAAGGTGTTATAATTCGACAACTTAGGTCCAGACTTTGTCTGCCGCGGGACGACACACGGACGCACAACCAAAAAAACCGTGCGCCGCTACGAACGATGCCTCATGTCCAGTCACTACCTCGTCTTCCCGGTAAACACAGACGCCCAAGGGCCCAGAATTTTAGACTTTAAAGGATTCCCGTACTGATGCGTGTCATCACTCTTAATGTGCAAGGAATACGACAAGCGGCTGAGCGTGGACTGTTTGACTGGATGGTCCAACAAGATGCCGATGTCTATTGCCTGCAAGATATCCGTGACAAGTCCTGGGAGTTGGACGATGCCCAATTCCATCCGGAGGGATATCAGGCTCACTTCTTTGACTCGCCCGATGAGAATTACAGCGGCGTAGCGATTTACTGTAAGCACCAGCCAAAAGCCATCATGACCGGGCTTGGTTTTGAACTTTGCGATTTCCATGGCCGCTATATTCAGGCGGACTACGACAAAATCAGTATTGGCTCCATTCTGTTACCTGCGGGCGAAAATGATCTGAGCAAGCAGCAGGTCAAGAATGAGTTCATGGATCAGATGCTTGCCTTCTTTAAGAAGACTTTACGCAAGCGCCGACAGTTTATTTTCTGTGGTAGCTGGAATATTGCCCGCGAGCCGCGCGACGTCAGCAACTGGTATGTGAACCAGCGCAACTCAGGCTTCCTGCCTGAAGAGCGCGCTTTCTTTCGCGAAGTCTTTGATGAAATGGGCTACGTGGACACCTTCCGCGAAGTTAATCAGGCTGATCGCCAGTTCACCTGGTGGCCAAGCTACAACCGTGCGTTTGAGCTTAACGAAGGTGCTCGTCTGGATTATCAAGTGGCCACCGCAGAATTTGGCAAGAAAGTCCGGGCAGCAAAAATCATTAAAGAGCCTCGCCTTTCGGCGCACTCTGCGCTAATGATTGAATATGACCACGATCTCTAATAGATCTCCTCGCTGACACCTTCAACCGGATCAGCCAGAGACAAAAAAGCCCGCTACAGCGGGCTTTTTTTATGGCATCTCGCGGGCTCAGACTTCGAGGTAATCCAGAATACCCTCGGCCGCCTTGCGGCCTTCTGCAATGGCGGTCACGACAAGATCAGAACCACGTACCATGTCACCACCGGCAAATACCTTGGCATTACTGGTCTGGAAGAAATGTTTGCCTTCACTCGCCTGTTCTGGCGCCAGGACTCGACCTCGGTTATCCAGCTCGATACCAAACTGTTCAAACCAGGGTGCAGGGCTTGGGCGGAAGCCAAAAGCAATCAGCACAGCATCAGCAGGCAAGACTTCTTCACTACCAGGCACCACTACCGGGCTACGACGGCCATGAGCATCGGGCTCACCCAACTGGGTATGCACGACCTTCACACCTGTCACCTTACCTTGTTCACCGATCAGCTCAACGGGCTGAACGTTGTACTGGAAGATAACCCCCTCTTCCTTCGCGTTAGCAACCTCCCGGCGTGAGCCTGGCATGTTGGCTTCATCACGACGATAGGCACAAGTGACCTTGCTGGCTTCCTGGCGGATGGCTGTACGGGTACAGTCCATAGCCGTATCACCACCACCAAGAACAACGACCTTCTTGCCTTTCATATCCACGAACTCATCGGCTGACTTCTCAAAGCCCAGACAACGGTTCACATTGGAGATCAGATAAGGCAAAGCATCGTAGACGCCTTCCAACTCCTCGCCAGGGAATCCACCTTTCATATAGGTGTACGTTCCCATACCGAGGAAAACCGCATCATAGTCTTCCAGCAGGGATTCAAAACTGACGTCCTTACCGATGTCAGTATTCAGACGAAACTCAACGCCCATGCCTTCGAAGATTTCGCGACGCTGGCTCATGACGCCCTTTTCCAGCTTGAATTCCGGAATACCAAAGGTCAGCAGACCGCCGATCTCCGGATGGCGGTCAAACACCACCGGCTTCACACCATTACGCGCCAGAATATCAGCACAGCCCAGGCCCGCCGGGCCAGCACCGATGACGGCAACCTTCTTATCTGTCCAGACCACGCGGGACATATCAGGCCGCCAGCCCATGGCAAAGGCGGCATCCGTTGCATACTTCTCAACCGAGCCGATAGTCACTGCGCCAAAACCATCATTCAGGGTACAAGCCCCTTCACAAAGACGATCCTGTGGACAAACGCGACCACAAACTTCCGGGAGTGAGTTAGTTTGATGCATCAGCTCAGCCGCCTTGATGACGTTGCCATCGCTGATGAGCTTCAGCCAGTCGGGAATGTGGTTATGCACCGGACACTTCCACGAACAATAAGGGTTACCGCAGGATAAACAGCGGTGCGCCTGGGGGGAGGCTTCCTCAGCCTTGAAAGGCGAGTAAATCTCCTTAAATTCCTGCTTGCGAACAGCAGCCTGCTTCTTGACCGGGTCTTTTCGACCTACATCTACAAACTGGAAGACATTATCCAAACGGTCTGCCATGTCTTCTACACCTCATTATGGCGGCGCAGTCTTGCTGCACCTGCTAATCACGATGATTCTGGACCGGAGCCCGCATCCGGGCTCCGTGCTGGATTACTCGGGACGGCTACGCACCTGATTGAGCAGCTGACCGAGATCAGCAGCCTTGGGCTTAACGAGCCAGAAACGCTCGAGATAGCTTTCGAGATCATCCAAAATCTGACGCCCCCACTGACTCTGGGTTTCCGCCACATAGTCCTCAAGCACACTACGCAGATGATTACGATACTGCTCCATGCTCTCGGTACCAATGCGGTGAATATCCACCAGTTCGTGGTTGTACTTATCAACAAACGTCCGATCCTGATCCAGGACAAAGGCAAAGCCGCCGGTCATGCCTGCGCCAAAGTTGGAGCCGGTGTCACCCAGCACGACCACCATACCGCCCGTCATGTACTCGCAGCAGTGATCACCCGCGCCTTCAATAACGGCCAGAGCCCCTGAGTTTCGTACTGCAAAACGCTCGCCAGCCTGGCCTGCCGCATAAAGCTTGCCGCCGGTTGCGCCATACAGACAGGTATTACCCACAATCGCCGTTTCCTGAGAGGCAAAGCCACTGTTACGCGGTGGATAAATCACAAGCTTGCCGCCTGTCATCCCTTTACCTACGTAGTCGTTAGCATCGCCTTCCAGCACCAGCTCCTGACCACCGGCATTCCAGACACCAAAGGACTGTCCCGCCACCCCTGTAAACTCAAAGCGGATGGGTTTATCGCGCATGCCCTGATTACCATGATGCTGCGCAATCATGCCTGAGGTTCGGGCGCCGACAGAACGATCACAGTTAGTCAGGGAGAAGCTGAACTTACCGCCGGACTTGGCGCGAATCGCCTGCTCTGCCGCCGAAGCCATGTCCAGGTTCATCTGGCCGGGATCGAAAGGCTCATTGCGCTCAACTTCACAGACATGAGGCTTGCTGGCATCCACTCCACCATCAGAAAGAATAGGCGAGAGATCCAGAGCCGCATGCTTGTCAGTTAAGCCTTTATCCGCGATCAAGAGGTCCGTACGACCCACCAGTTCCTCCAGTGTGCGAACACCAAGCCTGGCCATCCACTCACGGGTTTCCATGGCAACAAAGCGGAAGAAGTTTTTAACCATCTCAACCGTGCCATGGAAGTGTTTATCACGCAGACCCTTATTCTGGGTCGCCACACCTGTCGCACAGTTGTTGAGGTGGCAAATCTTCAGATACTTACACCCCATGGCAATCATGGGCGTCGTACCGAAACCGAAGCTCTCTGCACCCAGCATCGCTGCCTTGACAACATCCAGCCCCGTTTTCAAACCACCGTCAGTCTGCACCCGAACCTTGCCGCGAAGATCATTGCCACGCAACGTCTGGTGAGTTTCCGCCAGCCCCAGCTCCCAGGGAGAGCCGGCATAGCGGATAGAGGTGATCGGGCTTGCTGCTGTACCGCCGTCATAACCGGAGATCGTGATCAGGTCAGCGTAGGTTTTCGCCACGCCCGCGGCAATCGTGCCAACGCCAGGACGTGAGACCAGCTTGACCGACACCAGGGCTTCCGGATTGATCTGCTTGAGGTCAAAAATCAGCTGCGCCAGATCCTCGATCGAATAGATATCGTGATGAGGCGGTGGGGAAATCAGTGTCACACCCGGAACGGAGTAACGCAGTCGGGCAATCAGATCGTTGACCTTACCGCCTGGCAGCTGGCCACCTTCACCCGGCTTGGCACCCTGCGCCACTTTGATCTGCAGCACATCCGCACTCATCAGGTATTCCGGCGTAACACCAAAACGACCCGAGGCGATCTGCTTGATCTTTGAGCGACGAATCGTGCCGTAGCGCGCTGGATCTTCGCCACCTTCACCCGAGTTGGAGCGACAGCCCAGCTCGTTCATTGCCTGTGCCAGAGCTTCGTGAGCCTCGGGCGACAATGCACCAAGGGACATCCCGGCAGAGTCAAAACGCTGCAGAATGGCTTCGACTGACTCCACTTCATCAATGGAAATCGGCGACACATCTTCGCGCAGCTTCAGCAAATCTCGGATAGTCGCCACGCCGCGGTTATTCACCAGACCGGCATAATCACGATAAACACCGTAATCTCCCGACTCCACAGACTGCTGCAGAAACTTCACCACATCCGGGTTGAAGGCATGGTACTCACCCTCATGGTGGTGTTTGAGCAAACCGCCATGAGCGATGGGTTTGCGTAGCGTAAAGGCTACGGTATGCAGTGCCTGAGTTTCCTGCTGGAAATGCTCGAAACGCGCCCCCTCAATACGGCTTGGCACACCGCGGAAGCATTGCTCGACCACCTCGGAAGAAATACCCACAGCTTCAAATAGCTGCGCACCACGGTAGGAGGTAATACTGGAGATCCCCATTTTAGACATGATCTTCATCAGGCCCTTGTTGATCCCTTTACGATAATTGCGATGACATTCACCCGGATCGCCCAGCACCGTTCCCTGAGCAATCAGGTCATTGATGACGCGGTAGCTCAGATACGGATGCACCGCAGAGGCACCAAAACCAATCAGACAGGCATAGTGATGAGTATCACGTGCCGTTGCCGTATCAATGATCAGGTTGCAGTCACAACGCAGACCGGTCACAACCAGATGGTGATGAACAGCACCAGTGGCCATCAGCGCATGAATAGGCAATTTGCCGTGTTCAAGATCACGATCGGTCATGATCAGCAGGACTGCACCTTCGTCACGCACCGCACTTTCAGCGGTCTTACACAGCGCCGCAACCGCCTCTTTCAGGCTCTGTTCATTGGGATCGTAATGCAGGGAGATACGCTTAACGCTGTAGCCCGGACGATCCATATGCAGCAAACGGCTGAACTTGCGTGCCGACAAGACTGGCGAAGACAGCTTAATACGGTTGGCATGCTCTGGCAGCTCGATGAAGACGTTCTTCTCCGGGCCAAGGCAGGTGTCGAGTGACATCACCACCGCTTCACGCAATGGGTCAATCGGCGGGTTGGTCACCTGAGCGAACTGTTGACGGAAATAGTCATACAGCACGCGAGTCTTGGAAGACAGCACCGCCATCGGCGTGTCATCCCCCATGGAGCCGACCGCTTCCATACCGGTTTCAGCCAGTGGACGCAGAATCTGATCACGCTCTTCAAAAGTCACGTGGTACTGCTTCATATAGGTTTTCAGCTCATCGACACCGAAATCTTCGATATCTGGCTCACCCTCATCCAGCAGACCTTCAATACGCAGCGCATTGTCACGCAGCCATTTACGATAGGGTTGGGCTACCTTGAGGCGATTGTCGATATCTTCTGTTTCGAGAATCTCGCCGGTCTTGGTATCCACTGCCACGATACGTCCCGGCCCAACGCGGCCTTTAGACACCACATCTTCGGGGTTGTAGTCATAAACACCGATTTCAGAGGCACAGCAGAACATATCGTCTTTGGTCAGCACCCAACGCGATGGACGCAGACCATTACGGTCCAGCATGCAGATCGCGTGGCGGCCAGTATTCAGTACGATGCCGGCAGGGCCATCCCATGGCTCCATATGCATGGAGTTGTATTCATAAAAGGCACGAAGATCAGCATCCATGGATTGCCAGTTCTGCCACGCAGGCGGAATCAGCATGCGGATCGCACGGAAGATATCCATACCGCCGATCTGCAGAATCTCCAGCATATTATCCAGCGTGGAGGAATCTGAACCATGGGTGTTAACTACGGGCTCAATCTCACTGAAATCAGGGATCGCCTCGCAGGTGAATTTGGAAACACGGGCACGCGCCCAGTTCCGATTACCTTCGATCGTATTGATCTCACCATTGTGCGCCAGTACGCGGAATGGCTGCGCCAAGGGCCAGCGCGGCAGCGTGTTGGTGGAGAAACGCTGATGGAAAGTACATATCGCGGTTTCCAAACGCGGGTCGCCAAGGTCCTTGTAGAACACCGGCAGATCTGCCGGCATCATCAGACCTTTATAGGACAGAACACTGGCTGACATAGAGCAGCAGTAATAGTCCGGGTCTTTATTCAAAAGGTGATACGCCGTCTGGCGACGCGCAAGGAAAAGTCGAATATTGAGTTCGTGCTCACTTCGACAATCCGAGTCCACGAATACCTGCTCAATACGAGGCAGACATTCCTGAGCAATACGTCCCAGGCAGGAAGGATCAATCGGCACCTGTCGCCAACCGATCAGGCGCAAACCATGCTTGCGGATGTTTTCATTCATCACATCTTTAGCATGATCCGCTTTTTCGGGATCCTGAGAGAGAAACACCATGCCCACACCGTACTGAGGGGACAAATTCACTCCAAATTGCTCTTTGGCAATTGCCCGCAAAAAGCCATCGGGCTTTTGCAGCAGCAGACCACAACCGTCACCGGTCTTACCGTCAGCGGCGATACCGCCACGGTGAGTCATACATGCCAGAGCTTCAATGGAGCGGCGCAGCACATCGTGGCTGGGCTGTCCTTTCAGGTGGGCCATGAGACCAAAGCCGCAGTTGTCTTTAAACTCTGCTGCGTTGAACAAACCTGTCTTCATAAGCCAATCTCACTAAAATTCGTTCTGAAAATAGCTAAATATCGTTCTTTTACTTTTTTTATAGTTATAACGCCCGGAAGGCTGGCACACCCTGAGATGTGTCTCTCGTGTTTTTTTGGCACGCCAGAGGGCAAAAGGGAACTCATCCTAGCAAGGATATTTTTATGACAGCAAGTCGGAAAAACCGCTTTTTACCGGTTTTTGCCGCTTCATTAGCCTTAAGTCGCAGAGGCAGACGAAAGCACCTGCCGGTATTCGACAAATACTTTACAAGCGTCAAATTTAACAGGCGCACAAGCGCCTGAAATTATCGAAGAGAGCTTTGAACGCCACTGACCGAACGCGGCCATGGCTTTTGCTTTTTAAGGGAGTCGGACAAGCCATTGGCTGCCTGCTGAGCAGCATCGCGGCTGCTGTAATGACCATAGACGACAACAAACCAGGGTGCCCCTTTATATTCCGTCTCGAAATAGGCGAAGTCGGAACCCGAGCCATTCTTGCGGATAAACTCTGCCGCACTGCTTTCGCTACGCGTTCCCAGCATCTGCAGGGTGTAATCAGAAGATGGCCATGATTTGAGTCGGGCACCATAGGCGGATGACGAGCCAGAGGCACTGACAGTGGCTTTTGGTTTGGCGGCAGGAGCTGGCTTGGCCACAGGTTTTGCTGGCTCTGCTGCTTTGGCGGGGACTGCTGGCGCTGTCGAAACAGTGGCAACAGGCTCCGGCGCAGCAGGCTCATCCGGCTGATCCACCAAAGGACGACCAACAGGTGTCTGCACAGGCACTGCGGGAGCATCCGGAACAGGAATTTCAGGAACCACGCCTGTCAGAGAATCAGGGCTTTGAGAATCACTGGGTTTGATACCCAGTTTCTGCTCTTCCAGAGCCAGACGCTCAGAGAGAGTCGCTGGTTGCTGTGGAACGATGTCAGGCCCGGACACGGCTGCTGGCTGACCAGGCGCCGCTTGCACAGGACTGGAATCCTGAGTTGCCTGACCCGGCAAGGTAATAGACAACGAACTGCCCGGCTGAGGCTCAGGCGCATCACTGCTTCCGCCGGTAAGCATAAAGGCACCTGTAATGGTGACCAGTAAAATAACGACCGCCGCGATATGCATCCATGGCAGTTGAGCCTTAGCGCCCTTATTGTTGCCAGACACTTTCTTGGCAAAAGAGCGCTTACCGCCTGCGGCAGGCTCTGGCTGATCAAACAGCATGGCCTGCGCCAGGCGATTAATGACCGCAGGTATACCCTGAGATTGCTGATGAATACGGTTGTAATGGGCAACGGTAAAGGGAATATCACCGTGCATCCCGGCCAGATCGAGGCGATGCGCAATGTAGCCTTCCGTTTCATCCAGCGTCAGCGGACTTAACGAGGCATGATGACTGCGCCCTGTCAGCACCGTTTGCAAACGCGGACTGCTCAGACGCGACAGAACATCAGGTTGTCCAAAAAGAATAATGTGAGGGCTGGCGGCAGGATCAGGTGTCTGCATAACGCGGGTAAAGAGCACATCCAGGGCACCGTCAGTCAATAATTCAGCATCATCCACAAGAATCAGCATCATACGATCAAGATCACGCAGCATTTGCGCGTGCTGATGCAAGGCCTGAATTTGCTGCTCGAAATGAGAACCCTCTTCCATTTCGATGCGCGCCTGCTGAATCAGGCTACTGACCATCTGCGCCGGGCCGGTTTCATGCTTAAGACGCAAGGTCACCGGGCGCATGACAGGATCACTGCCGGGTAAGAGCTGATTCAGAAAGGTACTTTTACCAACGCCATGTTCACCCGTTACCACCAGCACAAACTGGCTATAACGACTCAAGTGGCTCAATTTATCGAGCAACTGACTTCGCTCTTCGGTCAGATAGGCATCTTCCGGCAATAGCTCATCACCAAAGGGATTGTGTCGCAATCCGAAGCGGTGGAGAACATCCGTATGTAGACTCATAGTCCTTTGCCCTGTCTAACGCGTGTGTGAATCAGGCATTTGAAGCTAATGTCGTTTCCAAAACATCAGCGGGGTAATCAGCCGTAATAACAGCTTGGCCCAAACCCTTCAGGAGAATCAAGCGCAGCTGGCCATGCATGACTTTCTTGTCCACTGCCATCCAGCGCATAAAATCGCTACCGGTCATGGTTTCTGGCGGATTCACTGGCAGCCCTGCGGCGACAAAAATCGCCTCAACGCGAGCCACATCTTCTGCACTCAGCCAGCCCAGCAAGGCTGACATGCGCGTGGCCATCATGGTTCCTGCTGCCACTGCTTCACCATGTAGCCAGTTGCCATAGCCCTGATGCGCTTCAATGGCATGACCAAAAGTGTGCCCCAGATTCAAAAGGGCACGAACACCGCCCTCTTTTTCATCCTGAGCAACGATTTCCGCCTTCACCTGGCATGAACGGAAAATTGCGTACCCCAGCGCGGCCTCATCGCGCTCACGCAAGAGCGCCATGTTGTCTTCAAGCCAGGCAAGAAAATCAAGATCACAGATCAGACCGTACTTTATCACCTCTGCAAGGCCAGCAGAGAGTTCACGTTCAGGCAAAGTATCCAATACACCGACATCGGCCAGAACCACCTTGGGCTGATGAAAAGCACCAATCATGTTCTTGCCCAGCGGATGATTGACCCCGGTTTTACCACCAACAGAGGAGTCCACCTGAGAAAGTAAGGTCGTGGGAATCTGCAAAAAGTCGACACCACGCTGATAGCAGGCTGCTGCAAAACCAGTCATGTCGCCGACTACGCCACCGCCCAACGCGATCAGTGTGGTAGTGCGGTTATGCGCCTTTTCTAGCAACACATCGAAGATGGAGTTGATCTGATCCAGGTTTTTGTACTTTTCGCCATCCGGCAAAATCACGGTATCAACATTAAAGTCCTGCAAATGGGACAACAGCTGATCCAGATAAAGAGGCGCAATGGTATCGTTAGTGACAACCAGCACTTGCTTGCTTCGGATAGCCGATGTCCACAGCGCTGTTTGCTCAAACAGGTCACGACCAATATGAATATCGTAGCTTCGATCCGCCAGAGGCACCGTTAGGGTGTGACGAATTGGAGATGCATTCTGCTCAGACATGCCAGCCTTCCGTCTGAAGTTTCTTGAGAATTTCATTCACAACCGAGCGCGGACTGCGACGGTCAGTATTAATAATCATATTAGCGGTTTCACGATAAAGCGGGTCCCGCACGGCAAAGAGTTTTCTCAGCACAGCGGCTGGATCCTCTGTTTGCAACAAGGGGCGATTACGGTCGCGGGAAGTCCGCTCAATCTGCTGCGCGACTGTAGTATGCAGATAAATAACAAAACCACGCAGTTTCAATACATTACGATTCGCCTCGCGCGTGACGGCGCCGCCGCCTGTCGCCAGCAAAATACCTTGCTGTTCGCAGAGTTCAGCAATCATGCTTTCTTCACGGCGACGAAAGCCCTCTTCCCCTTCGACATCAAAAATCCAGGGAATATTTGCGCCAGCGCGCTCTTCAATGGCTTTGTCAGAATCGACGAAACTCAGACCCAAAGTCTGAGATAGCAAACGGCCGATGGTGGTTTTTCCAGCCCCCATCGGCCCAACAAGAATGATATTTTTTTGCGGGTGCATATTAGCCCGGTGATCAGGGAATATTTATGTCCGAGAGTAGTCTTGGCGTAATAAAGATCAAGAGTTCAGCTTTATCTTCACTGTTTACACGCTTCTTGAAGAGATTCCCGATATAGGGAATATCACCCAGGAAAGGCGTTTTGATCACACTGTTTTCGGTATTCACCTCAAACACACCACCCAGAACCAGAGTCTCGCCATTATTGACCAGAACCTGAGTCGAAATATGGTTGGTATCGACAGCAAAGTTACCGGTGCTCAGCGTCTCGCCTTTAGAATCCTTGCTGATATCCAGATCCATAATGATGCGGTTATCAGGAGTAATCTGTGGCGTTACTTCCATAGACAGTACGGCTTTCTTGAACTCGATATTAACTTCATCGTTTTCCACTGTCTGATAAGGAATCTCTGTACCAGACTCGATTAGCGCTTTCTTACCGTCAGTGGTCACAATCTTCGGCTGGGATACGATTTCGATCTTGCTGTCGCTCTGGTAAGCGGAGAGCTCCAGAGACAACAGGTTGGAATCGTTAGAGAAACCGAGCGCAAAGGATGTGGCGCTATCCACATCGTCCAGACCCATATCGACCGCCAGCGCTCCCGGGAAGGTGATGTCTTCATCGTTACCACGAAGCTGCTGATCGCGTTGAACGATAGTGTCTGTTGAACCGCCCAGAATAAAGCTGTCGGAGCCATGGGTTTGAGTAGAACTTCCGCCCCAGGCAACACCTAACTGTTTGCTGAAACCATCCTGAGCGATAACAACGCGAGCAGAAATCTGCACCTGACGTACGGGACGATCCAGTTTCTTAATCAGATCACGGATTTTGTCCATACGATCAGCCGTTTCCTGGACCAACAACATGTTGGTGCGTGGATCCGCCGTAATGCTGGCGCGTTCGGACATAAAGCCTTTCTTCTTGTCATTCTCACTCTGGAGAACCAGCGCCAGATCTGCCGCTTTCGCGTAATTAATCTGGAAGTAATCGAGCTCCAGTGGCGCAAGGTCTTCAATCTGCTTCTGACGCTCAAGTTCCTGACGTTCATAATCAGCCAGTTCGCTTGCGGGTCCAATCAGCCAGATGTCGCCCTGCTCACGTTTGGAGAGCTTGCGAGAGCGCAAGACCATATCCAGCGCTTCATCCCAGCGAACGTTATGAAAGTTCACGCTGATATCACCAGTGACGCCGTCACTGATCAGGACGTTCTTATTCTGAGACTGCGCGATCAACTGCAATACGCGACGCACATCCACGCTTTGGAACGCCAGATTGATGCGCTCGCCGTTATAACTGACCTGTTCACGCTCAGGGGGTTGTTTAGGACTGGCTTCAACGACCAATTCCAGGCCGTCCTGATACGTCAGGGAGCTGAGACGTTTACCATTAACAGGCACCAGAGTAATGGTACCTTTGGTGTCGGAAATGCGGCGTGCATTCACTTTGCTGACAGAAGTGCCGTAGTCAGCAACATCGTACTGACGCTGCCAAATGGCGGGCAGCTGCTGGCCTTCGAGAGTTACCTGAATAGAGCCGCCCAGGTCATCAACCTGTACATGAACCTGTGGATCAGGCAGTAACACACGGAGTTTGCCGTCGCCGTTCTCATTTCGTTCAAACAGCAGGGCTTGCTCATCACTGGCTTTGGCTTCAGGCAGAGGTGTGCTGTCAGCTTCGGCATCCGCAGGCAAAATTTCCACGCGATTACCATCAATACGCGTCTGCATGGCCATCGCATCACGCAGCTCAAGTTTGACTTTAAGATTCTGGCCATCCTGTTCAGCAGTGATGTCACGCAATGCAGGATTCAAATTACTCCAACGCTGCTGTCCTGAGCCGTTACCGGCATTTTCAATGGTCAACAACGTGTAGGGAGGCTGCTCGCTCCGAGTCACACGTACGCGCTGAGGCTTGCTGTCAAAGCCAAGACTAACCAGCAAAGGCTGATCCTTGTCGCTGACCTGCACCGATTTCAGATCCAGGGCCATCGCCATCTGGCTCATGAGACCAAGCACCAGGCCACTCCCAATCAATAGCAGGTTTCGCACTGATGTAGCCGTCACTTCTACCCCCTTCACCCAAAAACCTTATTAGTTATCACTAAACTGCATGGAGATGACCCGCGGCCGAACACGCCAGTGGTTGTCACTGGTCGGTATAATTTCTTCCAGCTCCAACTGAGCTTTAAGTGGGGGGCGAGTGTCCAGTTGGTTCCCTTGCGATTCGCCATCTTCCACGGTAATTGCCACGATACGACCATAGTTTTTGCCCATATAGTCACCCTTGGCGACCAGATGCAACTGACCATCCGGGGCTTTAATGACAGCATACTGGGTGTTTTCCTTTTTCATTAGTCCAACGAAGGACAATGCATCCAATTCAAACGACTCAAGTGGCTGTTTTTCACGATTCAGGTCCGGTTTGATCGCCGATTCCTCATCCTGCTGCTTCTGCAGGATCTCGACATCCGGATTGGTAAAGGGCTCACGCAAACTTGTCACGGAGTACGGTGCCACACGGTATTCAGGCAAAGGCGGTAGCGGATCCAGTGGATCGGGCTGGCGCGACTGTGCTTTTTCGACAAAACGCTGCAGGTCATCTGTTGGCACACTGGGGCTGCAACCGCTCAGACCGGCAACAAGTGACAGGGCTAGCAAGCTGGTTAATATCTTCATCACTTAGCCCCCGCCATGCTGTCATCACTATCATCCAGATAGCGATAGGTGCTGGCACGAAGCACCATCTGCAAAGAGCCGTCATCCTGAGGTGTCAGCGTAAAATCATGCAGGGTCACGATACGGGGCAGTGCTGCCAGCCCATAGGCAAACTCACCCATGGCGTGGTAGGAGCCGTAAACGGAGATATCGATGGGCAGAATCTGATAAAAAGTAGCCTTCTGCTCAGGTTGCAGTGCAATCTGGCGGAAAGTCAGGCCCGAGTTTTTACCCAGATTCGTCATCTGGTCCAGCAAGCCAGGCACTTCCTGCTTCTGCGGCAGCTGAGTTAAGAGTTCTTTAAAGCGGTTCTCCAGCTCTTTCAGACGAGTCTGATACATGGGCAAGCCAGAGACCACTTCACTTTTCTTAGTGATTTGAGCTTTTAGCTGCGGCTCATCCCGTTTAAGTGACTCAAGCTGAGTCTGCTGATCCGTCAGGAGTAAGAAATTGCCAGCAACGGTGACCGCCACAAACAGGATAACGATGAAAATAACCTTGATCCCAATCGGCCAGGTACCCGCCTCACTGAGATTAACGTTATTGACATCAAAGCCCGCAAAATAGCGCTTGAAATCGAGTCCGCGTTTACTTGCCATTGCTTGACCCCTTATCTGCATCATCGGCACTTGCGCCCGGCATATTCAGGGTCACACTCAGGTCAAAGTTCATCCAGCCCACGGGCTGATCAGCCTTGGTTACTTTGGACAATTGCGGCGAACTGAAAAGGTCATTGCCATCCAGATTACGCAGGAAGGTCGAAACCTGAAGGTTGGTCGCGGCCCGGCCCTGCATAGTCACCTTGTTGCCTTCTCGGCGAAGACTGGTCAGGAAAACCTTGTCCGGGACCATCCGCACCACATCGGACATCAGACGCACCATCACCTGACGATCCGCCTGCAAGCCGTTGATCACGGAAATACGTTCTTCCAGCTGCTGCTGTTTTTCCTGCAACCGTGTCAGCTCACCGGCTTTACGGTCGAGAATGGTAATTTGCTGTTTAAGGAACTGGTTGCGGCCCTGCTGTACTTCGATGTTGCGCTCTTGCCAGAGCCAGTAACCACCGACGCATCCAGCCGCTGCCAATAATGCTACTGCCAGAGCATTATTGAACTGCTTCTTACGAAGCTCAGTTCGCTCTTCACGCCAGGGAAGGAGGTTAATACGCATTATTGATCACCTCCCCATTCCTGACCCACGCGCATCGCCAGACCACACGCTGTCATCAATGAGGGAGCACGCTGCTGCAACTCGGCATCCAGCTTGGCTGGACGTTTAATACCAGCCAGCGGATTGGCCTGATGAACCTTGATACCCAGATGCTTACCCACAGACATGGCCAGACCTTGCTGACAGGCACCACCACCGGCAAGCACCAGACAGCCAATCATGCTTTCGGGCTGAGCTTCTGCAAAGAGTTCCAAAGCACGCTGAAGCTGGTTGCCCAGAGTCTCACGATAGCGATCGGCCTCTGTGAGAGGCGCACTTTGCTTAGCAGGCTCTGGCGCCGATTCTTCATCGTAGCTGAAGGGATTGTCGTTATATTCGAAAGGATTCGCTGCGGGAGGTTCACGCAGCTGCTTGTCACCAAAGTCATGCTCGCGGGAGTAAACCAGACGCTCATCATCAAAGGCATACAACACTGAGCGCATGGCACCGATGTCCAGCAAAAGCATCAGCCCTTTTTCAGGACGAAGAGACTGGGCCCCCAGACTCTGCTTGAGCGCACGACCGATAGCCAAGGTATCGACATCAATCAGTCGGCAATCCAGGCTCACCGCTTCTAGCAGCTGCTCCTGACTTTCCACCTGATCCTTACGGCATGCGGCAATAAACATGGGCTGCAGTCCGGTGCGGGGATTAGGTTCGCCCACGGAGCAGTAATCAATGATGACGTCATCCAGAGAGTACGGAATGATCTGATCGGCCTGGTCATAGACGGCGCGCTCGTTGCCTTCATCCGTGCCGTCAGACTGAATTTCGATTTCACGAGTGATAACGGAAGCGCCGTTGACCGCGATGGCAACACGCTTACTGGAGGTACCTGAAACCTTGATAGCTTCCAGAATCGCCGCAGACATCGTTTCGATATCCGGCAGCATCGGGTCAATAAACTGACCATTGGCATAAGGCACGACCGCATAGCTCAGTAGTTCAAACTGCTTGCGTCGACGCGCCAGCTCCACGAGCTTGACGCCTGTCGTACCGATATCTATGCCCAGCAACGACTGTTGTTTGAAACTTAACCAGGAAGGCACTTATTCATCCTTTATCTAAGGAACGTGTCTTACATCACGTCGATGCTATTGGCACTTACGCCACACGCCTGCGGAATAAGAGCAAGAAACACTTGCACATACAATGCATGGTAAAGAAATTTTTTTTGTTTTGTCTACCGGGCTTTTGGGAGCTCTGTGTAAATAAACGCCATATTCGTGCCAGAGACTCACATTTTCTCGCACCCCGCCCCATGACTTGTTTTTTCAGCCTGTTAGAATAGCGACTCGCCCGGTTTTAACGTCGGTTTTTCCGCCAGAAGGTTCGGAATTTAACCTCCGGAACCAAGGCCTTGGGCGTGAAGCAAGGAAGGCTTTGCCTGGAAACCGCTCCATCAAATCAGGATATTACTCATAATGCTACGCGCGATTTTTCGCTGGCTGTTCTGGCTGTGTCTGGTAGGTGCCGTTGTTGGCGCCCTCGCCGCATTTGTCATTTACCGCCAAATTGCCCCAACACTGCCCGATGTCGAGACCCTTCGAACCGTTCAATTGCAAACGCCTCTGCGTATTTATAGCTCAGATGGCAAGCTGATTGGTGAGTTCGGAGAAAAGCGCCGCTCACCGGTAGACTACGATGTCATACCTCCTTTGTTCGTGAAGGCATTCTACGCTGCGGAAGATTCGCGGTTTGAGACCCACCACGGCATCGATATCAAAGGCCTGTCCCGTGCAGCAGTCCAGCTGATCAAAACCGGCCATATCCAAAGTGGTGGATCTACCATCACCATGCAGGTGGCGCGTAACTTCTTCCTGACCCGTCAACAGACCTTCGGCCGTAAGTTCTCGGAAATTCTGCTGTCGCTGCAAATGGAGCAGGAGCTGAGCAAGCATGAGATCTTCCAGCTGTACGTGAACAAGATTTATCTGGGCAACCGCGCCTACGGTATCGAGTCAGCTGCCCAGGTTTATTACGGCAAGTCCATCAATGAACTGAGCCTTGCGCAGATGGCGATGATCGCCGGACTGCCCAAAGCACCTTCTGCCTACAACCCGATTGCGAATCCGAAACGAGCGATGGAACGCCGCAACTGGATTCTTCGTCGCATGCTGGATCTGGGCTATATCGACGACGTTTCCTACGAGAACGCTACCGCCGAGGCTAATACCGCGGTCTATCATGGTCTGCAGACCGAGCTGGATGCGCCTTACGTCTCCGAGATGGTTCGCGCAGATCTGGTCGATCGCTATCCTGACCTTTACGAAGGTGGTTACCGCGTTTACACCACCATTCGCAGTGACTTTCAGGCCAAGGCCGATCGCAGTCTGTCGGATGCCCTGCTGGCCTACAGCTATCGTCATGGCTACCGTGGTCCTGAAGATCACTGGGATGACACCAGCGCTTCCGAGGACAATCTGAAGAAGCTGAGCAAGATTCCTTCGTATAACAATGTCCGCCCTGCACTGGTCACCGAAGTGGCTGATAAGAGCATCAAGGCGCTATTGAGCGACGGCACTGTCATCAGCATCGACTGGGATGGACTTAAGTGGGCGCGCAAGCATATCAATGTAAACAGCCTGGGCCCTGTCCCCAAAAATGCTGCTGATATCCTGAGCGTGGGTGATGTGGTTCGTGTTGCTGCAGAAGATCAGCCAGAGCCTCAGGCAGTACGTGATGTCGAGGATGACGCCACTGCAGATACTCCTGCAACGGCTGACAGTGCCGATTCTGCAACAGATGCAGTCGCCGCTGATGCAACTTCCGATGAACCAGCCAAACCGGATCTGGCCAGCCTTAACTGGCGCCTGAGCCAACTGCCAGAGGTTCAGGGTGCTCTTGCCAGCCTGCGCCCGGAAGATGGTGCGATTCTGGCCCTGAGCGGTGGCTTTAACTTCTACCAATCGAAGTTTAATCGTGCGACTCAGGCGCGCCGCCAGCCAGGCTCGAACATCAAGCCATTCATTTACTCGGCAGCACTGGAAAACGGTTTTGCCCCCGGCAGCATCATTAACGACTCTCCCATTGTTTATGATGACCCAAGCCTGGCGTCAGGCGCCTGGCGTCCGGAGAACTCCGGCGGCAAGTTCTATGGCCCAACGCCCATGCGCAAGGCGCTGTTTCTGTCACGTAACCTGGTATCGATTCGCCTGTTGCGCGCCATCGGTATTGATACGGGCATCAGTTACCTGAGCAAGTTCGGCTTTGACCCGAACCAGCTGCCTCACGGTCTTTCACTGGCACTGGGCACCGCGTCCATCACGCCACTGGAGCTGGTCACTGGCTATGCCTCTATTGCCAACGGCGGCTACAAGGTTTCGCCCTATCTGATTGATCGGGTCGAAAACGAAGACGGCGATGTGCTGATCGAGAATAACGCCTCGCGCGTTTGCTCCAGCTGCGTCGAGAAAGAGGAGTCTCTGACTGCCGATGGCCATCCGGTCGCCAAGCAGATCATGGAGCCGCGTGCGAACTTCCTGATCACCGATATGCTGAAAGACGTTATCCGTCAGGGTACCGGCCATAAAGCCTCAGCGCTGAAGCGTACCGATCTGGCAGGCAAAACCGGAACGACCAACGATCAGGTCGATGCCTGGTTCTCCGGCTACAACTCCAAGATTGCCACCTCTGTCTGGGTAGGATTCGATAAGCCAACGACGCTTGGCCGTCATGAGTTCGGCGCTGTTGCCGCGCTGCCAGCCTGGATGGAGTACATGGCTTATGCCCTGAAAGGTGTTCCGGAAGACGAGCCCAAACGTCCTGCCGGCATTGTCAGTGTGCGTATCAACCCACAAACAGGTCTGCGCGCACCTCCCGGTACGGATGGTATGTTCGAGCTCTTCCAGGAAGAACTGGCACCACCTGCGCTGAAAATGAATGCCGATGGTGAAGTGCAGAAGACCATCACTCCGGAAGACCTGTTCTGACCTGAGTCAGCAACAGGCCTCTTCAGGCACAAAAAAACCGCGACTCACATCGCGGTTTTTTTATTGTACCCAGGGCAAACATCTCAGCATGCTTAACCCTTGAGACGATTCAGCACGCCAATCATGTCGTAACATGCACCCATGGTGTGATAATCCACCTTGCCTGCCGGGCTCTTCTCATCCGAATAGGCGGCATTCTCAGGGCTCAGAATGCGATACCAGCCACCATGAGCATGATCGATCATGTGATCCCAGCTGAACTCCCAGATTTTCTGATACCAGCGCCAGTAGCGCTGATCGCCGGTGCGCTCACCTAACAGCGCCGCCGCTGCCAGCGTTTCGGCCTGAACCCAGAAGTACTTATCACCATCACAGACGGTCATGTCAGGTGCCAGCCCGTAGACCAGACCACCGCGAACCTCATCCCAGCCTGCGGGCACTGAAGTCAGAAAAAAATGCTCCGCCCAGGGAAGCAACCAAGATTCTTCAGGCGCATGACGCTCCAGCAATACCAGCAGCTTTGCCCATTCGGTCTGATGACCTACCTGAAAACCCCAGGGACGAAACAGGTGCTTGGGATCTTCCTTGTTGTAATCCCAATCAACCTGCCAGTCCGTGTTGTAATGTTCCCATATCAGACCGCCACCCAGTGGCGCCAGTCGCTGGCACATAGTGCGGGCCACCGCCAGCGCACGATCCAGAAACTGGCGATCACCAGTAGCCTCATAGGCGCAGAGCATGGCTTCGCAGCTGTGCATATTGGCATTCTGGCCACGATACTCACCAACGCTCCAGCTCGCATCCGCCTCATCGGCATAGAGGTTATGCTCTGGCAGCCAGAAGTGGCGACTTTGCAAGGCATGGGCACGATAGAGGCCCTCGCGGGCGGCGGTGATTCCCGCCTTGAGTGCCGTGGCATAGGCCAGAATGACAAAGGCTAACCCATAGCAATGGTTCGTCGTGTCCTCAGCCTGCCCGCTCTCGATCGTCCAGGCATAGCCCTGATAGGCGCTCTGAAAGTGTGTTTGTTCCAGATAGTCCAGCCCATGCTGCGCCCAGCGCAAATACTCCGGCGCATCGAAATGCATGGCATAACGCGCATAGGTAAAGACGTAACGGGTACTGGAAACCAGATGGCGATGGCTGGCGTTATACACTTCACCATCGTCTTTCAGATACTGGAAAAAGCCGCCTTGAGTATCAATAACCCGCGGGTGGTAAAACCCCATGGTTTTACGCACATGCTCTTCCAGACGGGCAGGATTGAAGAAATCCATGGTTTAGCCCTCCAGTGTCCAGGCCTCAGCAACATCAGCAAAGCCAGGCAGCGCCGGGAAAGCACCGCGACGCTGAACGGTATGACTGCCACAGGCCGCGGCAAAGCTGACCAGGGCACGCAGGGAGCCTTCATCATCCAGCAGTTGCGGGTTATTCGGCAGACAACGTGACAGGGTGTAAAGCATCGCACCCGAGAAGCTGTCACCCGCGGCGTTGGTATCAACGACCTTCACTTTAGGCGCATCAACCCAGCCAGAATGATCACGGGTGGCAAAATACAGCGGATTGCCGTCATCACTCACAACGATCAGCTTCACGCCTGCCGCCAGCCATAGAGGAAGCATGGCTTCGCCGCCCATGACGTTCAGTTCCTCGCGGGAAATTTTGATCACATGAGCCAGCTTGCACAGGGCATCCACACGCTGGGTATCCACCAACTTGTTCGGCCAGAGGTTAGCACGCAGGTTGACATCGACAGTCACCCACCAGCCGGCGTCGCGTGCCAGCTTTACGCCATGCAGCGTGGTATTGGCGATGGACTCTTCCGTCAGCGTGTTGGAACACAGGTGCATAATCCCTTCGCCCTGGAACCATTCCGCTTTGAACTGATCAGGGCGGAAGAGCACGTCAGCACTGTTGCGACGCATAAACTCGAAACTGCGCTCGCCATTCTCATCCAGCAGGACGAAAGCCAGAGGTGTCGGTGCATCCGGATGGATAACAGTACGGGAGGTATCGACGCCTTTCTTTTGCAAGGCATCCAGCAGGAAGTGACCAAACGCATCATCGCCCACCTGACCAATAAAACCGGCTTTACCGCCAAGCTGGGCAACGGCAACTGCCGCATTCGCCGGAGCACCGCCGGGATACTGACGCAACTCAGCCAGGGACAGACCGGCTTCTTCCGTTGCGCCAATATTCAGAAAGTCGATCAGAACTTCACCAAAACACCAGACTGGCCACATAGTTTGTTTTCCTTATTGGATAGGCTCAAAAATGGCGGAGACGGCGTGCAGAACGCCCTCCCCTGAAAACGTTTTCATTCGTGTGCGGCATGATAGCAAAGGCGAGTTTGCCCTGCCTATTCCCGCCCCTCAGGCTTTAGTCGCGTCTTCATCGACCAGACGAATTCCGCCTTTTTCAATCGTAATCAGCTGCTGCTTATACAGCGCGCCAATAGCTTGTTTGAACGCGCCCTTGCTGATGCCAAAGGTTTCCTGAATCGCCTCGGGGGCACTCTTGTCCGATAGCGGCAAATGCCCGCCAGCCGCCGTGAGCTGGCTCAACACCCGCTCAGCAATATCGTTGATACGGCCATAGCCCGGCTTTTCCAGCGACAGCTCCACCTTGCCATCTTCACGCACACCACGGATAAAGCCCTTGATGCGAAACCCCTTGCGAATTGGCTTGAAGATCTCGGAGTGATACAGCAGCCCCCAGCTGGTGTGATTGATCACGGCCTTGTAGCCAAGATCTGTGCGCTCACCAATCAGCAGATCCACCAACTGGCCACGGCGATACTGATGCCCCGTCTCATCAATAAAACGATCCAGCTTGGATGAGGCCGCCAGGCGGTTACTGTTATCCAGATAAACGTGCACCAGATAATACTTGCCCTCCTCCATCGGCTTCGCCATCTCAGCAAAGGGTACAAACAGATCCTTGGGCATGCCCCAGTCGAGGAAAGCCCCCATCGGGCCGATGCTGACGCATTTGAGGGAGGCGCATTCACCCACCAGCACTTTGGGTGCCTGGGTTGAAGCGATCAGACGATCTTCAGAGTCGAGATAAATAAACACATCCAGCTCATCACCGAGCTGGCAGTTGTCAGGGACATAACGCTTGGGCAGCAGGATACTTCCCCAGCGACCGGCATCCAGCCGCGCGCCAATATCCTGCATGCGCGTCACCTGAAGGCGATTGAAGCGACCGATCTGTACCATGAGAAGCCCTCTGCTGTTGCCGTGGAAAGGGCCTATTGTAACGGAGTCGACAGTGGGCAGGTATGGCTTTGACGTGATCCGCTTACCGCGGTGAAAAAGAAAGAGGGCCGTAGCCCTCTGTCGTTGAAAACGGCAGTGACACTCAGGATTCGAGCATCGTCATTGACTGAGCCACTCGCCCAGCAGATCGGGAGGTATCGCCGGACGGTTCACCCTGCGCCGCGAAGGCCTGAGCTGCCACGGCCTGGCGCAGATAACGCTCACGTTGCTCGTGATCTTCACGCTGCACCTCACCTTCCAGCAAAGCATGCAGGGAAGCCCATAATTGGCGGGTATGGCGCAACGCGCTTTCCGCCAGCTGACGTGGTCGGCGCTCAAGTTCATCCATCAGGGTTTTGAGAAATCGCAGATGCTGCTCACAGCGCATAAGATCGCTGAGCATCGCATCGTGTGTATCAGTGTCGAGCCACTGATCCGCCCGGGCCGCCGTCAGCTGATCCAGCACGGTTTCCATATGACCCAGCACTTCGCTGATCTGGCGCACCTGAACACGAGCGCTCTCAGAATTCATGGGCGGAGTGCGCACCAGCACCTGCAAACTGCGCGACAAAGAACGCCAGCGCTGTAAGGACTGCTGAAAAAACGCGGGGACATCCTGCTCGGTCGCGGAGCAAACCGCTTCGCCAGCCAACGACAATGCACAGGTTTTAGCCTCAGGTGAGACCGCATCGCTGCCCAGTTTTTGCCAGCATCGGCGCAGTTGCCCAAACCAGTTCATGTCGTCACTCCCACCACGTTATTGCCTTGATGTCAGGAGTTATCGGCCATAGAGCGAAAAACTGAATAAAAAAAGCCAGTCACCGAAATGACTGGCATCCAAAAGGACGTTTTACAGCTCGCACGCTGTTAACCGCCATGCCTTACCCGCACCGGGAAACCCGGAACGGGATACTCACAAAAGAAACCCGAAATCAGCCCAGGCGCTCCTCATTGGAGGGATCAAACAGCACCGCCTTGCTCATATCCAGCATCAGCTCCATCGGGCTTCCGACTGGAGCCTGGCTGCGTGGCTCGATACGGGCATCCACTTCCTGACCATTAAAGAAGACTTCAATCAGGGTATCCGCCCCTGTGGGCTCAGCCACCTCAACCCGTGCAGGCAGAGTGAAGCACAGCGCTTCTGACTGTCGGTGCGGCATCACATGGGTGATCTGTTCAGGGCGCAGGCCCAGAATCACCTCTTTGCCCACCCAGGCATCCAGCGCGCTGGAGCTGGCCTGCGGCAGAGGGAGTTCAAATTTTTCGCCTGCCTGATTGGTAATGGTCACGCCATAACCCGCATTCAGCTTGGTAAGCGGCGCCTTGATAAAGTTCATCGCTGGCGAGCCCATAAAGCCTGCCACAAACATATTGACCGGGTTGTCATAGATGTTCTGAGGCGTATCCAGTTGCAGCACCACGCCATCGCGCATGACTGCAATACGGTCAGCCAGCGTCATGGCTTCGATCTGATCATGGGTCACATAAACGATGGTGGTGCGAAGCTGCTGGTGCAACTTCTTGATTTCAGTACGCATTTCGACGCGAAGCTTGGCATCAAGGTTGGACAGCGGCTCATCGAAAAGATAGATCTTCGGCTTGCGAGCCAGCGCCCGCCCCATCGCCACACGCTGACGCTGGCCACCCGAGAGCTGGGCAGGTTTACGATCCAGCAAGTGTTCGATCTGCAGCATTTTGGCGACACGCTCGACTTCCTGCTCGCGCTCGGTCTTCGGCACCTTGCGCATTTCCAGACCAAAAGCGATGTTCTCGCGCACGCTCATGGAGGGATAGAGCGCGTAGGATTGGAACACCATGGCGATATCACGGTCTTTCGGCGAGCGCTTGCTGACATCATCGCCACCAATACAGATGGAGCCGGAGGTGATCTCATCCAGACCGGCGATAGAGTTCATCAGCGTGGATTTACCACAGCCCGATGGCCCAACCAGAATCAGGAACTCACCGGAGTCGATGCTGATGTTAATGTCTTTCAGAACCCGGACTTTACCGTAGTCCTTGTATACGTCTTTGATATCGAGTGCGGCCATTGATTGGACTCCTCACTAAAACACGACAGCGCGGGATCGGGAGGCGATGAGCCTGACTCCAACCGCCTCCCCCGGCGAATCAGCCCTTCACCGCACCTGCGGTCAGACCACGAACAAAGTATTTACCGGCAGCGACATAGACCACGAGGGTCGGTAGCGCCGCGATGATGGCAGCCGCCATGTCGACGTTGTATTCCTTCACCCCGGTAGTGGTATTCACCAGATTGTTAAGTGCCACGGTGATGGGTTTGTTTTCCGGACCGGAGAACACCACACCGAACAGGAAGTCATTCCAGATCTGAGTGAACTGCCAGATGATGCAAACGACGATGATCGGCGCCGATACCGGCAGCAGAATACGCCAGAAAATACGGAAGAAACCGGCACCATCCAGCTTCGCCGCCAGCACCAGCTCATTCGGAATACCGACATAGAAATTTCGGAAGAACAGCGTGGTAAAAGCGATACCGTACACAACGTGCACAAACACCAGACCCGCCGTGGTACTGGCCAGGCCCACCATGCCCAGGGTTTGCGCCATGGGCAGCAAAACCACCTGGAAAGGAATAAAGCAGCCAAACAGCATCAGGGCGAAGAACATCTCGCTGCCTTTGAAGCGCCACTTGGTCAGGGCATAGCCGTTCAGCGCCCCGACAGCGGTAGAAATCAGCACCGCTGGGATAACAATCTGGAAGGAGTTCCAGAAGAAGCCGCTCATGCCCTCACAGGAAACACCGGTGCAAGCGGTCGACCAGGCTTTGCCCCAAGCATCGAAGACAAACTCAGTCGGCCAGCTGATGATGTTACCGGTGCGGATATCCTCAAGGCTTTTCACTGACGTCAGCAGCATGACCACCAGAGGCAGCAGATACACCAGCGCCGCCACGATCAGGATCGCGTAGATACCAAGGCGAGCCACGCGCTCACCGCCAGAGATATGTTTTACCTCAGCCATTGCGCTTGCTCCTCAGTTCGGAATAGAGATAAGGCACCAGAATCGCCAGCACACCGGCCAGCATCATGATGGCGGAGGCCGAACCCAGACCGATCTGGCTGCGGGTAAAGCTATAGGCGTACATAAAGGTGGCAGGTAAATCGGTGGAGTAACCGGGGCCGCCGTTGGTCAGCGCCATAACCAGATCAAAGCTCTTGATGGCAATGTGCGCCAGAATCATCACCGCGCTGAACAGCACAGGACGCAGGGTCGGCAGGACGATACGGCGGTAAATCGTCGGCATGGAAGCACCGTCCAGCTGCGCGGCCTTGATCATGGAGTTATCCACTCCACGAAGCCCCGCCAGAAACATCGCCATCACAAAACCGGAGGACTGCCACACAGCGGCAATAACCAGGGTGTAAATCGCCATGTCCGGGTTCACCAGCCAGTCGAACTCGAAGCTGGTCCAGCCCCAGTCATGCATCAGTTTTTCAAGGCCCATGCCGGGGTTAAGAATCCACTTCCAGGCCGTACCTGTAACGATGAATGACAATGCCATGGGATAGAGATAAATGGTTCGAATGGCCCCTTCCTGACGAATCTGCTGGTCAAGAAAAACCGCAAAAATCGCGCCCAGCAACAGGCAAATCAGTACAAACAGACCACCAAAAATCAGCAGGTTGGTTGCCGCCACGGTCCAGCGTTCGTTCTCGAACAAGCGCACGTATTGCTTGAAGCCAACCCACTTGTTGAAGCTTGGCAGCATGCGGGAGTTGGTCAGGGACAACGCACCTGTCCAGATAATAAAGCCGTAAACAAAGACCAGACTGATCAGAAAAGACGGTGCCAGCACCAGCTTCGGCAGCCAGTCCTGCAGTCTGTCTGTCAAACGAGGGCTTTTTTGAGGGTGCACAGCACCGGCCCCTCTGGAATCCAGAGCAGGATTTTGATTAGACATGGGGTCACCTTTTACATCAGAACCGGACCCGGAACCGGGTCCGGTGGAGACAATCTGACGAGAGTGACGGCCTTACCGTCACTCAGCGTTCAGCATTAGCCTGCCGCATCAACCGCTTTAACCAGACGCTCTGCTGCTTCTTCCGCAGTCATGTCAGCATCGTTAAAGAAGTTGGTTACTACGTCGTAGATCGCACCTTTGACATAGGAACTGGCTGCCATACCGTGAGCCATAGAAGGCAGCAACGTGCCGGCTTTGGCATCGGCCTGGAAATCTTCCATGGACTTGTGCGCACAGGCATCGAAGTCAGCCATGTCGATATCAGGACGAACAGGGATGGAGCCTTTGTTCAGGTTGAAGACTTTCTGGAAGGTAGGCTCCATGATGATACGCGCCAGCGCATCCTGAGCAGCCTTGTCATCCTTGTTCTTCACTTTGAACATGGCGAAGGAGTCGATGTTGTAGGTGTAAGCGTTGGCAGTACCTGGCACGGCAGCGCAGAGGAAGTCCTTGCCTGCCACTTTACCGGCATTCAGGAACTCACCTTTGGCCCAGTCACCCATGATCTGGAAAGCAGCTTTGCCATTGATAACCATGGCGGTTGCCAGGTTCCAGTCACGGCCAGCAGCATCAGGATCAATGTAGTCACGCAGACGCTTGAAGGTTTTCAGGGTCTTGACCATGGTTTCGCCGCCCAGAGCATCATCATCCAGATCGACGAAGGCTTTGCGGAAAAACTCGGGACCACCGACTGACAGCGCTACCGCTTCGAAAGTGGTTGCGTCCTGCCAGTCCTGACCACCGTGGGCCAGTGGGATAAAGCCTGCCGCCTTGATCTTGTCAGCATCAGCAAAGAACTCATCCCAGTTAGTGGGCATGGTTTCCACACCGGCTTTTTTCATGACTTCAGGGTTACCCCACATCCAGTTAACGCGGTGAACGTTAACAGGCACGGCGACATAATGGCCTTCGTATTTCATGCCATCGGCGACGACTTTGGGCAGAAGTTTGTCCCAGTTGTTCTTGTCTGCGACATCATCAAGGTTGGTCAGGAAGCCAAGCTCCGCCCACTCCTGAATTTCAGGGCCTTTGATCTGTGCAGCAGTAGGAGGGTTGCCGGAAACCGCGCGGGATTTCAGTACCGTCATGGCACTGTCACCGCCGCCACCAGCGACCGCGAAATCTTTCCAGGTATAGCCTTCTTTCTCCAGCAGCTTTTTCAGCTCAGCGACTGATTTTGCCTCACCACCAGAGGTCCACCAGTGCAGGACTTCAACCTGACCAGCAGCATAGGAAGATGCAGCAGCGGAGAATGCAGACAGACCTACGGCGGCTGCCAGCATGAGTGGCTTCAAACGAATCATATTGTGACCCCTGTATTATTTTTGTCGGGATAATCTTCTCTGAGGAAGCGCTCTCAATCGTCTAAACGCCAGAGCGTTAGTAAAAATTATATAAGTGGTTGGAAATAGACGAGTTATATAACCCTACAAAAGGTTAGTAGAATATTACGAGCTTGCAACATTACTGCTAAGCCAGTAATGACGGGGCCTTAAAACAAAAAGCCCCGCGAGGATTCGCAGGGCTTTGCAAGAACAGCTGCAGGCTATCCTGCGCGACTATCAGACTTTAAAGCGGCCCAGTACCCGGTTCAGATCATCGGACAAGGTATTCAGATGCTCACTGGCGCGGGAAACTCCCTGAGCTTCCTGCGCATTCTGGCGGGACAGCTCACCAATGTGATTGATATGCCCCACGATCTGATCCGTGGTGGCACTTTGCTCTTCAGAGGCAGTGGAAATCTGGTTGGTCATATCGCGGATATGGCGAATCGCACTGACAATGGCCTGCAGGGCTTCGCGACTTTCTTCGGCCTGAGACACCATGCCTTTGGCCTGTTCGGCACTCTGGCCACGGCTGTTCACCACAGTTTGCACGCCGGTTTGCAGCTCTTCGATCATACGGTTGATATCCTGAGTGGACTGCTGCGTGCGACTGGCCAGCGAGCGGACTTCATCAGCAACCACGGCAAAGCCACGGCCCTGTTCACCGGCACGCGCCGCCTCAATGGCCGCGTTCAGCGCCAGGAGGTTAGTCTGCTCGGCAATGCTCTGAATAATGACCAGCACCGAGGAAATCTGCTCCACATCTTCTGCCAGCTTCTGCACCACTTGCGAGGCACCCGCAACATTACTGAGCAGGTTGTTCATGCTCTCAAGGGTTGTGCCCAGCACTTTCTGCACATGATCAGAATGGCCGTTGGCCGCCTGGGTTTCCTGCGCAGCATGTTGAGTGCTTTCTGCCACATGACGCACCACTGAATTCATTTCATCCGCCGCGGCGACGATGGATTCCACCGCACGGCTTTGTTCGGCGGAAATCAGCTGCGCCTTGCCGGAGACTTCTTCCAGCTCTCGGGCAGCATCAGTGACACTGCGGGTTTGCTGCACCACATCGGCAATGGTGCCATGCAGCTTGGCAACAAACTCGTTAAAACTGTGGGCCAGCTGGCCGTACTCATCGCCACGGGTTTCATCCAGACGCACAGTGAGATCACCCTCACCTTTACCCAGATCATCCAGACGCTGGCGCAGTTGCGTCAGAGGACGCATCACCATGCTGGGTAGCAGCAGACCCACAATGATCAGCAACACCATAGTGACTATCGTGCTGATAATCTGCACCGTGATGGCTTGCTGGGACTCCGCGACACCATGCGCCCCCACCTGAGCGGCTTTTTGATCGATCAGTTCACCAAACTCGTTAAGCTGGTCACGTACCGCATCAAACTTGGCGCGAGCTTCTCCAAGACTCAGGGCTTGCGCCTGCTTCAGGGACTCAGCATCCCCTTTTTCCGCTAACGCCAGCACCTGTTCGTTCAGCTGGCGCCATTCGGCAAAGCCTTTATTGAACGCGTTTAGTTTCGCCTCTGTCAGCAACCGGGGCACCGCCTTACTCGCTTTGCTGACTCGCTCCTCGACCTGATCGGCGTTTTCACGGGCCTCCTCCACAAAGCTCTGATACAGCTCTTTGTTGCCCGCCGCCATGACGGCACCGCGCTCACCTTCGAGAGCCTGGTAAAAGTCCCGGTCGGCATTCAGTACCAGCGATACTGCTGGCAGAAAGTTATTCGCTTCCTGAGTCACATCCTCTTTAAGGGTTCGGAACTCAAAAATATTGTGAATACTGACCCAGCTGGTGACGATAAAGATCAGCAGCAAAGGCAGCAGAATTTTCCAGCGCAGGCTCAGGTTTTTGAACCAGGACATAAGATGACCTCCAGAAACGTCATGAAAGGACGACCATTACTGCCTGGCGCCCCTGCGCCCGTCGCTCATATAACGCTCATAGAGCCGAGAGACGGGTTTAGCAACGATTAATTTTTCTTTGTTTCTGGATAGTAGACCGAGAGATCCGATTTTTCATGACACAGACAAACCGCCTCTGGACACTTTCGGACAGTTTGACGACAAGGAAGGATGAAGAAGGGAACTCCCGGCGAGGCCGGGAGTGAATCCGCAGGATCAGACTTTGAATTGACCCAGCACACGGTTCAGGGATACCGACAGCTGGTTGAGGTAATCGCTGGCCTCAGTGACCTGCCGGGCTTCCTGGGCGTTGTCCCGCGACAGATCACCAATATGGGTGATATGACGGGTGATGTCTTCAGTGGTCGAGCTTTGCTCTTCCGAAGCGGTCGAGATCTGATGGCTCATATCGCGAATATGCCGAATAGCCGCGCCAATTGCCTGCAGCACTTCATCTGTCTGCTGCGCCTGCTCGGCGGTCCGCGTCGCCTGACTGGCGCCCTGTTGCATGGAATTCACCGCATTGGTCGCACCGGTTTTCAGGCGTTCAATCATGCGGTCAATATCCTGTGTGGACTGCTGAGTGCGGCTTGCCAGCGAACGGACTTCATCAGCAACGACCGCAAAACCACGGCCCTGCTCACCGGCTCGCGCCGCTTCAATCGCCGCATTCAGCGCCAGCAGGTTGGTTTGTTCGGCAATCCCCTGAATGATGCCGAGTACTGAGGAAATCTCGCCCACATCCTGAGATAACTGGCCGATGACCGAGGAGGCACTGTCCACATGACGCTGCAGCGCATGCATGCTATCCAGCGTTGAGCGCACCATATCCTGACCATGGATTGCATGAGTATCAGCCTGACTGGTTTCGGCAGCGGCGGCCTGAGTGCTTTCGGCCACATGATTGACCACGGCGCTCATTTCCGTGGATGCCGCGACGATGGATTCCACGGCAGCATTTTGTTCAGTGGAGATTTTCTGAGAATGGCTGGCGACTTTTTCCAGCTGCGCAGAGGCCTGCGCCAGTTGCCGGGTCTGACTCACCACATCACGAATGGTGTGGTGCAACTTGCCGACAAAGGTGTTGAAGCTGTGACCCAGCTCGGCGACTTCATCACTCCCTTCAACATCAATACGCGCAGTGAGGTCGCCCTCGCCTTTACTGATGTCATCAAGACGGGCGCGCAGCTGGCTCATGGGTCGGGTCACCATAGGCGGCAGCAGCAGGATGGCACTGACCAGCAGCACAATCGTCACCAGACTGCCAATCAACTGGACAGTATTGGCAGAGCGCGCCGTTGTCAGTGCGGTATCACTGTTCGCCACGGAGGCCGCTTCAGCGCTATCACTCAGCTCACTGAGGGTCTGACGCAGGGCATCAAAGGCCGCTTTGGACTCACCAAATGCCAGGGTCTGTGCCTGCTGACGCTCGGCATCACTCCCCCCCGCCAGCGCCATGACCTGGTCGCTCAGCTCCTGCCAATGCAGAAACTCCCGTTCAAAGGTCGCAATCGGTTGCTTAAGAGAAGCCGTCCCGGTCATGAGATCAGCAAACTTGGCGACACGGTCATGCACCTGCTGCACGTTTTCCTGCCGGGATTGGGAAAACTCGGCGAAGATGCCACTACCGGGCTGACTGAAGACCGCACCGCGCTCACCTTCCTGCGCCTGGTAGAGATCCCGGTCGGCATTCAACAGCAAGGCTACCGCGGGCTGATAGGTCAGGCTGGAGGATTCCACCTTGTTGATCAGCTCGCGATACGCCAGCAGGTTTTCCGTGGCAATAGAGAGTGAAGCGAGCAGTACAATGCCCAGTGGCAGGGTGATTTTCCAGCGTAAACGCAAGTGCTTGAACCAACTCATGGCGCTACTTCCATCAAACAGTGATAACAAAGCCAGCAGCCAGAAGAGGCTGCGATTGCGCGTATCATAGCGGCAAAAAATACGGCTGCAGGCCTGAGAAACCGGCATTTACGACCAAAGAAGTGCCAAAAAAACGAGAAGGTGCGTTTTTGACGCTGTTGCGCGGATTTGCACCCCATCGGGCGCATTGCAGCGCAGGGGAGTGAGCTGACCAATGGGCAATAACAGGGTTCGAAAAGCAGCAGGTCAGAAGCCAGATTCCAGAAACAACAAAGGCGCCCGAAGGCGCCTTTGTTATCGTTCCACCAGCAGAGGCGATTAAGCCTTGCGAGTGATACCACCGAAGCGCTTGTTGAAGCGATCGATACGGCCTGCAGTGTCCAGGACTTTCTGCTTGCCGGTGTAGAAAGGATGGCAGGAGCTGCACACGTCAACGTGCAGATCTTTACCAACGGTGGAACGAGTAGTGAATTCGTTGCCGCAGGTACAGGTGACTTTGATTTCACTGTACTTTGGGTGGATACCCTGTCTCATGACCATAGCCTCATTATGTGTGCCGCTACCCGAAAGCCACGTGGGGTCGGGCACCGCACAGATAGTCAGGGCAAATATTGCCCGCGGAAGATGCCATTCAAATGCCTGAAAAATTCATACATCTGTGGCAAGGGCGCGCATTCTACCAGCCTCCACCCCTGCTTCGCAAGCACTGCTTACTTTTTATACACCTGATATTGAGCTTCGTCCGAGCCCATCCACACCGCTGAAAGATGTACAGCGCCAGCCCTGCTCTCTACACTAGCCCGGAGTTTTCTGCTGCCAGCATCATGAGGTCTGCGTGCCCGAGTCATCGCCCTGCTATGTAGAAGTTGTCGTGCCTGTACCGCTGTTTCAGGCCTTCGACTATCGCGTGCCTGAAGGCATTGATCCGCAGAGCCTTATGCCGGGCATGCGGGTCTGGGTACAGTTTGGCCCACGGCGTGTGCTGGGAGTGATTAATCAGGTACGTGCCACCACCCTGCTTGAGCCTGCTAAAGTCCGACCTTTCACGGAACTGGTCGATGACACGCCAGCGCTTGATGAAGCCATGCTGAACTTGTTGCGCTGGGCAGCCCAGTATTATTGCCATCCGCTGGGAGAGGTGTTGCACCATGCACTGCCCGCCGCTTTGCGTCAGGGTAAACCAGCTCACTTCCCCATTCAGACGCTCTGGCGGGTGACCACCTCAGGCAGGTCAACCCCTGCGGACAGTCTTAAAGGCATCCGCCAGCAACAGCTGCTGGCCGAACTGCAGCACATGCCTAATGGCCTGACGCAGGAAGCCCTGCGCACACTGGAGTATTCCTCCCAGACGCTTAGCAGTCTGGAAAAACGTGAACTGATTGAAAAGATCGAGCGTGAGCAACGCCCAGGCAAGCACCAGGGAAAACTGCTCGCCGAAGTGCCGCACTCACTCAGCACAGCACAGCAGCAAGTGCTCGAAGCCATCGCATCGCAACTGGATGGCTTTCACGTTCACTTGCTGGATGGCGTGACCGGGAGCGGCAAGACTGAAGTCTATCTGCAACTGATTGAACAGGTACTGCGGCAGGGTAAACAGGTGCTGGTGCTGGTGCCGGAAATCGGACTTACCCCGCAGACTCTGCGCCGTTTCCGCCATCGTTTTCAGGTCAATGTCGCCATTATGCACTCCGGCATGAATGACACTGAGCGCCTGCACGCCTGGCTGGAAGCGCGTGAAGCCAGCGCCTGCATTCTGATCGGCACACGCTCGGCACTGATGGCGCCGATGCCCAACCTTGGCCTGATCGTGATTGATGAAGAGCACGATGCCTCTTTCAAGCAACAGGAAGGTTTTCGTTATCACGCCCGTGACTTAGCGATCGTGCGTGCCCAGCGAGCGCAGGTGCCGGTATTGCTGGGTTCAGCCACGCCATCACTGGAAAGTCTGCACAATGCCCTGCGCCAGCATTATCGCTATCACCGCCTGGATGAGCGCGCGGGTAACGCCATCGCCCCGACCATTGAGCGCCTTGATATTCGCAAGCTGCCGCTACAGGACGGTTTCAGTGAGCCTTTATTGGCACGCATGCAGGCGCACCTGGAGGCGGGCCAGCAAGTGCTGGTTTTCCTTAACCGTCGCGGTTTTGCTCCCAGCCTGCACTGTCCTTCCTGCGGCTGGCTGGCCGAATGCGAGTTCTGCGATGCACGCATGACCTTGCACAAGCGTAGCCGCTCGCTGAACTGCCACCATTGCGATCACATGACGCCAATTCCGTTGACCTGTCCGGAATGCCATCAACCGGGGCTCGAACCCGTGGGTCAGGGCACAGAACGGGGCGAAGACAGCCTGCAACAGCATTTCCCTGAGACGCCAGTCATCCGTATCGACCGTGACACTGTGCGTGGCAAGACGCGGATGGAAACCCTGCTGGAACCTGTGCACAAAGGCGAGCCCTGCATTCTGGTCGGCACCCAGATGCTGGCCAAAGGGCACCATTTTCCCAACGTCACTCTCGTCGCCATTATTGATGCTGACCAGGGTTTGTTCAGCGCGGATTTCCGTGGAATGGAGCGTATGGCGCAGCTGTTGGTTCAGGTCGCGGGCCGGGCCGGTCGCGCCGACAAAGCCGGGGAAGTCATTCTGCAGACGGCCCATGCGGATCATCCTCTTATCGAAACCCTCTGCGATGAAGGCTACCGTGCCTTCGCCCAGCAGGAGCTTATCAGCCGTGAGCATGTCGGATTGCCGCCCTGGCAACCCATGGCCTTGCTGAGAGCAGATCATCAGCGCCCCAACGTCGCACTGAACTGGCTGCAGGAGATTCGTGACACCCTGACGCAGCATCTGGTGAGTGAACAGCGCAATGACTGCCAGTTGGCAGGCCCCTTGCCCGCCAGTATGGAGCGGCGTCATGACCGTTACCGGGCGCTGCTGCATCTTTACGGCGATAATCGCAAGGCGCTGCATTATCAGCTGCACTGGCTCTGCGCCCTGATTGAACTAAACCCCGTACCAGGCGGCCTTCGCTGGTCACTGGATGTGGATCCTGCGGACACCTTCTAGGCAGGCTAAAAGGCAAGGCAGATTGGCGCCGGACGGGCCGCCATGCTGGTTGCGCCTGCAGGCCCTTATCGCCATAATGACCGCTAAATTTTCCCTCCAGATTTTGTCGACAGACAGTCAAAAACGCGTGAAAACGCTCGGGTCATAATGAAAGAGCTGATTGCCAATCTGATCTCCAGCGCACTGGATTCGCTGAAGGCTGCAGGTACTTTGCCTGCGGATACCGATGTTCAACCTCAGGTAGACAATACCCGTGACAAGGCTCACGGCGACTTTGCCACCAACATCGCCATGGTGCTGGCCAAGCCTGCCCGACGAAATCCACGCGAACTGGCTCAGGCTGTGATTGATGCCCTGCCCGCTGACGCTGCCGTCACCAAGGTGGAAATCGCCGGCCCCGGTTTTATCAACTTCTTTGTCAGCACTGCCAGCACCAGCGCGGTCGTTGCCACCATTCTGAGCGAAGGCAACCGTTTTGGTCGTAGCACTATTGGCCAGCAGGACAAGGTTCAGGTCGAGTTCGTCTCTGCCAACCCAACCGGCCCTCTGCACGTAGGCCACGGCCGTGGTGCTGCCTATGGCGCAACCCTGAGCAACCTGATGGCTGCGGCAGGCTACGATGTCCAGCGCGAATACTATGTGAATGATGCCGGCCGTCAGATGAACATTCTCGCCGCCAGCGTCTGGCTGCGTTATCTGGAAGTGTGTGGTGAGACTTTCACCTTCCCCAGCAATGGCTACAAGGGTGACTACATCCTGGCCTACGCTGAAGAACTCAAAGAGCGCATTGGTGATGCCTATCGTCATTCTGCTGACAGCGTTTTCGCGGGCATTCCTGCTGATGAACCTGCCGGTGGTGACAAAGAAGAGCACATTGATGCGCTGATCGATAAATCCCGTGAACTGCTCGGCAACGAGCCGTACGAGGTGGTCTTCCAGCTGGGTCTGACCCGTATTCTGGATGACATCCGTCAGGATCTTGGCGAGTTCGGCGTGCACTTTGATGAGTGGTTCTCCGAGCGCAGCCTGTCTGACAATGTCGAGCGCGCGATCGAGACACTGGAAAAGAACGGCCACATCTACGAAGAGAAAGGTGCGCTATGGTTCCGCTCCACCACCTTTGGTGATGACAAGGATCGTGTCGTCAAGCGCGACAACGGCCAAACCACCTACTTTGCCTCTGACATTGCTTACGTTCAGAACAAGTTTGAGCGTGGTTTTGACCGTGTGATCTATGTCTGGGGTGCAGATCACCACGGCTACATTCCCCGCATGAAAGCAGCCTGCGAAGCTCTGGGTTATGACCCTGAGCGCATCCAGATTCGTCTGGTGCAGTTCGCTATTCTTTATCGCGGCGGTGAGCGCGTGCAGATGTCGACCCGCTCCGGCTCCTTCGTCACCCTGCGTGAACTGCGTGATGAAGTCGGTAATGATGCTGCACGCTTCTTCTACGTCAGCCGTAAAGCCGAACAGCACATGGACTTCGACCTTGATCTGGCCAAGTCCGAAAGCAAGGACAACCCGGTTTATTACATCCAGTACGCTCATGCACGTATCTGCACCATGGCGCTTAAAGCCGATCAGGAAGGCGAGAAATTCTCTCTGGATCGCGGTCTTAACCATCTGGACCTGCTGGTTGAAGAGTCTGAAAAAGACCTGATGCAGAAACTGGCGCGTTATCCGGAAACTCTGGAAAACAGTGCAGTGAATGGCGACCCTCATGTGCTGGCGCATTACCTGCGAGAGCTGGCAGGCGACTTCCACAGTTACTACAACGCCCATCGTATGCTGGTCGATGACGTTAACCTGCGTGATGCTCGTCTGACCCTGTCCCAGGCAGCGCGTCAGGTTCTGGAAAACGGTCTGACCCTGCTGGGTGTCAGCGCACCAGAAAGCATGTAAGCAATGGCGACTCAGGATTTTGCCAAGCGCAATGCCCGACGCTCCAGCAATAATGGCGGCCGTAAAAAGCCGCCTAAACGCTCGGGGTTATCCTGGCGGCTGATTAGCGTTCTGGTACTGCTGGGGCTGTTTATCGCTATTCTGGTGAAACTGGCGACGGTGAAAACCGATCCGCAGGTGACGCAGGAGGCGCTGGCAGCTCCCAAGGAAGAAGCCAAAGAAGAAAAGCCCAAGCCCCGGACCAAGGTCAAACCGGCAACGGATGTGGCCACCAAGGACTGGGACTTCTACAAGATGCTGCCTGAGTCTGAAGTGCCTCTGCCACCGGGTGTTACGCCACTGGAAGTCAAACCGCCAGCGGTGGAGGAAGCCTCTTCCACTGCCGACAAAGCCTCGGCTTCCGGCGATGCCACTCCGGCCAAGGCCTCAGACAGCATGTTCATGCTACAGGTCGGCGCTTTCCGCACACAGCCTGAGGCAGAAAAGGTTCGCGCTCAGTTGTTACTGAAAGGCTTCTCCAATGTGTCCATCGTTCCTGGCGATGGCTGGTATCGCGTCCGCCTTGGTCCATTAGGCGGCAGCCCGCTCATCCATGCCGAACAGAAGCTCTATTCTGCTGGCATGCAGTCTCTGCGTCTGCGCGCCAACTGACCCGCCCTACCTTCAAGTGCTGGCAACCAGCACTTGAAATTACCCGCCCCCGCCTCCACCTCCCCAGTAACTGAAAAACTGAGTCTTTCCGGAAGCTGATTCCGGCGTATGGAGAATGGGATGACCACGATTGTATGTGTTCGCCGTGAGGGTGAAGTTGTCGTCGGCGGCGACGGCCAGGTATCACTGGGCCAGAGCGTGATGAAGGGTAACGCCCGTAAGGTACGCCGCCTTTATCATGGCAAGGTGCTGGCAGGTTTTGCTGGTTCCACGGCGGATGCTTTCACCCTGTTCGAACGCTTTGAAGGTCATCTGGAAAAACACTCCGGCCACCTGACCCGTGCGGCGGTAGAAATGGCCAAAGAGTGGCGCAGCGACCGTGCCCTTCGCCGTCTGGAAGCCATGCTGATTGTGGCCGACCAACAGGCCTCTCTGCTGATCAGCGGCACCGGCGATGTGGTCGAGCCCGAACACGGCATCCTGACCATCGGCTCCGGTGGCAACTTCGCCATGGCTGCCGGCCGTGCCCTGCTGGAAAACACCAATCTTGGCGCTCAGGAAATCACTGAGAAAGCGCTCGCGATGGCCGCAGATATCTGCGTGTACACCAACCATCATCTGACGATCGAGAAGATCGACAACACTTCTGAGGCCTGAGGATTACGCCGCTATGTCTATGACTCCCCGTGAAATCGTGCATGAACTGAACCGGCACATCATCGGCCAGGACGAAGCCAAGCGCGCCGTGGCCATTGCCTTGCGTAACCGCTGGCGCCGGATGCAGCTGCCTGCTGAGCAGCGTGCAGAAATTACTCCCAAGAATATTCTGATGATTGGCCCGACCGGTGTCGGTAAAACCGAGATAGCCCGTCGTCTGGCCAAGCTGGCTAACGCCCCTTTCCTGAAAGTCGAAGCAACCAAGTTCACCGAAGTGGGCTATGTCGGCCGTGATGTGGAATCCATCATCCGCGATCTTTCTGACGCGGCGGTAAAAATGCTGCGTGAACAGGAAATGAAAAAAGTGCAGGACAAAGCCATGGATGCCGCCGAAGAGCGCATTCTGGATGCCCTGCTGCCCAGCGCTCGCAGTGCCACCAGCTTTGAACAGGAAGCCGCTGCGCGCCCAAGCGACAACGCCACTCGTCAGGTCTTCCGCAAGAAGCTGCGTGAAGGGGATCTGGACGACAAGGAAATTGATATCGAAGTCTCTGACAGCCCCATGGGTGTCGAGATCATGGCCCCTCCTGGCATGGAAGAGATGACCAATCAGCTGCAGAGCCTGTTCTCCAACATGGGCAACGAGCGCAAGAAGAGCCGTCGCCTGAAGGTGAAGGATGCTCTCAAGAAGCTGCAGGAAGAAGAAGCGGCTCGTCTGGTCAAGGATGATGATCTTAAAGCCCGTGCGGTCGAGCTGGTTGAGCAGAACGGTATCGTCTTTATTGATGAGATCGACAAGGTCGCCAAGCGTGGCGAAACCAGCGGAAATGATGTTTCCCGTGAAGGGGTTCAGCGTGACCTGCTGCCACTGATCGAAGGCTGCACCGTGAATACCAAGCAGGGCATGATCAAAACCGACCATATTCTGTTTATTGCCTCAGGTGCGTTCCACCTGTCCAAGCCTTCAGATCTGATTCCTGAGCTGCAGGGCCGTCTGCCAATCCGCGTTGAGCTGAATGCGCTGACACCGGACGATTTCGGTCGCATCCTGACGGAGCCTAACTTCTCCCTGACCGAGCAGTATCAGGCACTGCTGGGCACAGAAGGCGTCAACATCAGCTTTGAGGAAAGTGGTATTCGCCGTCTGGCGGAGCTGGCTTTCCAGGTTAACGAGCAGACCGAGAACATTGGTGCCCGTCGCCTGCACACCCTGATGGAGCGTCTGCTGGAAGAGGTCTCCTACCTATCGGGTGACGAGCAGCAGGATGTCGCCATTGATGCGGCCTATGTGGATAAATACCTGGGTGATCTGGCCAAGGATCAGGACCTCAGCCAGTACATTCTGTAAACCGATACTCAGGGGCGCTCAGCGCCCCTTTCTCTTTTGCGGATAAGCACCATGACGCCGAGACCCACCGCCATCAAATTACACAAAGGTTCCAATACGCTGGAGCTGGTGTATCCCGAAGGTCGCCACTTTCATTTGCCTGCAGAATTCCTGCGTGTTCACTCACCTTCCGCCGAAGTCCGGGGTCACGGCAAAGGCAACGAGGTACTGCAAATCGGTAAAGTGAATGTGCGGCTGGTCAAGGTTGAGCCCAGCGGCCAGTATGCCGTAAAGATGACCTTTGATGACGGCCATGATTCAGGCCTTTACACCTGGGATTATCTGTTTGAGTTGTGCGTCGATCAGGAGGCAAAATGGCAGTCTTACCTGAAACGCCTGGACGATGCCAAGGCCTCACGCGACCCCAGTGAAAGCGTTGTGCGTTTTCTCTGACACCGGCCTCAATTCCCCCGGCGTGATTGAGCTGTTTCAGAGGTAGGCCCACAGGGCTCAAGGCTTTACAATAGCCACCAATTTCCATTTATCGATAAGGTCACAGCAATGAGCGAGAAGGACACAACTTCCGGCGCAGGCACTACTCACTTCGGTTACGAACAGGTCGCAGTCGAGGACAAGGTGGGCCGGGTTGCCGAAGTTTTCCACTCGGTTGCTGGCAAATATGACCTGATGAATGACCTGATGTCCGGCGGTATCCACCGTCTGTGGAAGCGCCACACCATCAATCGCAGCGCCGTGCGCAAAGGCCAGACCATTCTGGATATTGCCGGCGGTACTGGTGACCTGACCCTCAAGTTCAGCCAGATTGTTGGCCCGACCGGTAAAGTGGTACTGGCCGACATCAACGACTCCATGCTCAATGTTGGCCGCGACAAGCTCACCAACAAGGGCGCCGTCGGCAATATTGAGTTTGTGCAGGCCAATGCCGAATGCCTGCCCTTTCCCGATAACACCTTCGACATCATCACCATTGCCTTTGGCCTGCGTAATGTCACAGACAAGGACAAGGCCATTGCCTCCATGCTGCGGGTTCTGAAGCCCGGTGGCCGCCTGCTGGTACTGGAGTTCTCCAAAACCAACAACCCGCTGATGAGCAAGCTGTACGACACCTACTCCTTCACTCTGCTACCCATGATGGGCCAGATCATCGCCAACGACAGCGACTCCTATCGCTATCTGGCTGAGTCGATCCGTATGCACCCCGATCAGGAAACCCTGAAAGGCATGATGGAAAACGCAGGCTTCGTTCGCGTGAACTACGACAACCTGACCCAGGGCATTGTTGCCTTGCACATGGGCATCAAGCCCTGAGGATCACTCCATGCTGCAATCTCTTCAGGAACTGATATTCGCCACCGCCGAAGATCGGGTTAATGCAGTATTGCAGCGTGATCCGCTGGCACAGGAAATCCTTGCCCCCCATACCGGCAAGTGCGTTGCCATTGAGATCCAGAGCATCACAACTTTGCAGGTGCTGATCACCAGCGCAGGCCTGACCCTGATGCCGGGGGATACCGACACCTGCGACCTGCGCATGAAAGGCGACAGCAGCCAGTTCCTGCGAATGATGAAGGATCAGCGTCCGGCGGCAGCTTCGGGCCTCATTATCGAAGGCGACCTTGGCTTGTGCGAAGCGTTAAATACGCTGGTTCAGCAACTGGACCCGGACTGGGAGGGCTGGCTCGCCAGCTACGTTGGAGACGTTCCTGCTCATAGTTTTGGGCAGTGGTTTCAGAGTGGAAAGCGCTGGCTGAGTCGCGCTCGCGGCGATCTGCATCAGGATGTGCAGGAGTACCTGCAGGAAGAGTTGAAAGTCCTCCCTAACCGCTATCAGATTGAAGACTGGATTTCCGACAGTCAGGCTTTGCAACTTCGCCTGGACCGCCTGGAAGCCCGCTTCGCCTTGCAGGAAGCAGCTGCTAGCGCGAAATAAGAACGATTATCTATTAACTGTCATTCCTGTCACGCTCAGTACGATAACTGACATACTTGCGTTATCGCCCCCTTTTATAATCCCTCCTGTCTTATAGGAATTTCGCGTTGCGAATTCTGAGGTGAGTTTTTCAGGGAGGGGGGCCATGACACAGCGCACCGTGCTTTCAGTTTCGATTCTCGTGGTATGGGTGATTGCCATGGCCACGGCTTTCTGGTGGTTTCAGTGGCGTAATCTTCGCAGCTTTGATACCAGTGAAAGCTGGCGCTTTTATCCAGAAACCCTGCCTGCTGAACTTCAGCCCTTGTTGGCCCGGCTGCCGAAAGACGCAGCCAAAGGCTACCTCCTGCATTTCTGGACGCCCAACTGTGCCTGCAATGTTGGCAACCTCGAACACCTTGCCCGTCTGGGTGCACGCTTTTCTGCGGAAGGTATTCAGCTGGTCGTTATTGGCCATCCGGATGAAGAGCTGCCCAAGCTCTGGCGTCGGGTCGAGAAAACCTGGGATGGCCATATCGGCATTCTCAGCGCTCCACTAAAACCCGTCATTCCTGGCACCCCTGCGGCACTGGTGCTTGATGCACATCAACAACCCATCTATTTCGGTCCATACTCTTCTTCTGCGGACTGTTCAGTCGCTGATGAAGGGCTTATTGAATACCCCTTGCAGTCGGTGGTCGATGCAATGCCGGTACGACCCCAGTCCTACCTCAGCTTTGGCTGCTTCTGTGATCAGCCCGAATTTTCCTCTGCCCGTCCTGCGGACGTGGTTTACCAGCCTGTATTGCGAGGCACCCTATGAACAAAACCAACTCACTGCTTGATCAGATTCGCCAGAGCGGCGATCGTGTCATGACAGGTGTGCTGGTAGCACACTTCATCGTCTGTCTGGCCGTTGCTCCCTGGTACGACACCTGGCTGCCAGCGCTGGTCATCGGCCTGCCAAGCATGCTGGTGCCCATTTTGCTCATCAGGCTGCAGCCGGGCAGCTTTATCTCCCGCTGCTCAGTGGCAATCGCCTTTATGGTGTTTTCAGCGCTGCTAATCCACCAGGGCCGCGGACTGGTCGAATTACACTTCGGGATCTTCGCCTTGCTGGCTTTCCTGCTCTATTACCGAGACTGGAAAGTGGTCGTTGTGGCGGCGGTCACCATTGCCATCCACCACCTGACCTTCTACTTCCTGCAGATGGCCAATACTGGCGTTTACGCTTTTGCCGCGGGCTCCAAGTTTGACATCGTGATTATTCACGCGGTCTACGTGGTGCTGGAATCGGCGGTATTGATCGTGATGTCAGTGAACGCCATGAAAGCGGCCGAGTCCGCGAATGATGTGCTGAGCCTGATTGAGTCCCTGGAACTGAAGCAGAACAGCCAGCAGGTAACGCTGACCTCAAATCTGACGGCAACCTCGCCTATGGGTCAGCAATTACTGGCATTCATCAACCGTCTGCGCGATATGGCCGCCTCACTGAACCAGCAATCCACCGCACTCGATAACGCCAGCGACATTCTTGGCCACTCGACTCAGGAGGCCCAGCAACAGGCCAGCAGCAGCGCCAAAGGCTCATCCATGTTGAAAGAGGCCGTCTCCGGCCTGAGCAGCCTGAGTGAGCAACTGGAACATCACAATAATGAGAACCGTGATGAGCTGGCGAAGAGCGACAACAGCCTGCGCGATTGCCGCTCATCCGCCGATGAACTCTTTGGCTACATGCAAACCCTGAGCGACAGCATGCAGTCCAGCCTGCCGGTAATTCAGAACTTTGCCACCCGTAGCAAGGAAATCGCCTCGGCGCTGGACGTTATCAACAGCATCGCTGAGCAAACCAATCTGTTGGCGTTGAATGCGGCGATTGAGGCCGCCCGTGCTGGTGAAGCCGGCCGTGGCTTTGCGGTCGTTGCCGATGAAGTCCGTGGCCTTGCGGCGCGAACTCAGGTGGCCACCGAAGATATCCACAAACTCACCAGCAATCTGGGCAGCGAAACCCAGCAACTGGTCGATGGCGCCGAGCACCAGCATGAATGTGGTCAGGAAGCCATTAGTCAGGTCTCCACGCTGCATGCCAAGCTGCAGGAAATGCAGGACGCTGTCAGCCGCGTCCTCAATAACAACCGCAAGATGGATGGTGCAGTCAGTCAGCAAAGCAGCTGGATCGGTCAGGTGCAGGAACAGAGCTACATGATTGGCGAGCAGGTAGAACACTCCGAGCAGAGCGCTTCCGAAATGGAGCGTCTGAGCGAGCAGCTACGTCAGGATGTGCGCCAGCTTACCGGCATGGCGAATCAGTTCCGCCTGACCTGAACACATCTCCCCCCCCCCCCTGGCGTTCAACGTATCCGTCAGCAAGCCTCACCTTCGGGTGGGGCTTTTTTATGGTTCATCGCGCTTTACCGCAAGCTCACATGTTTTGAGAAGCCTTCCTCTCACCATTCATCCCGCAGAATCTTGCCTAAATAAAATAAACTGTCTAACCTGTCACTATTGATTATCTAACTGACACTAACCCTCTGACTCAACGCCGTACAATGAACCTGTTTAAAAATGCTGTCAGGTTCAGGAGGTCAGCGCCATGAAAAGCCCCGTATTCTCACTGAAACTGCTGATCCTGTGGGTCGTCTCCATCGCTGCGGCACTCTGGGGTGCCAACCATTACTATAAAACGGCCTTTGGTATCGGCAGTGAATGGCGCAGCTATGCCAACGAACTCCCTGTCAGCTGGCAACCGCTGCTTGACCATATCCCCGAAGATGATGATGAAGCCCACTTGCTGCACTTCTGGGCGCCCGACTGCGAAAGTAACGAAGTAGTGGTGGCGTATCTGACCGATCTTGGTATGCGCTATGCCCATCAGGGCGTTCATCTGGTACTGGTAGGGAAACCACGGCTGCTCGACCAGCGCCTGTGGAGCGCACTGATTCATGCCTGGAATGGCCAGATTGGTGTGATTCAGGAGCCGTTGGTTGCTGACATTCCTCCGATGCCTGCCGCCCTGATTCTCGATCAACACAAGAACCCCGTTTACTTTGGCCCCTACACCGACGTTTCGGGGGATTGTGGCAGCGTCGCCAGCACGGGTCTGGTCGAAACACCGCTGCAGTCCATTTCCATGGGCATTCCACTGCCTGTCCGTACCGCCATGCAATTTGGCTGTGCCTGTCAAAAGAAGAACCTGAACCAACAGTGGGTTTACGCTGACCATGAGGAAATGGGCTATTTCCCGCTGCGTGAGGTCAGCTTCTGAGGCTCAGCACCGCGGCCACACCTTGCACCTCCCCGCCTCGTCATTGAAGATATCCCTTTCGATTCTTTGACGAGGCCTTTTTATGCTGCGCTATCGCGTCTTGCCGGTAACGGCATTCCAGCAAAACTGCACCCTGATCTGGTGTGACAGCACAAACGAAGCTGCACTGATTGATCCGGGCGGCGAGCCCGCGCGCTTGCTGGAGGCGGTGGCGGAAGAAGGTCTGACTCTGAAGAAAATCCTGCTCACTCACGGCCATCTGGATCATGTCGGCGCCACCGCTGAACTTAGCCAGCAACAGAGCTTGCCGATTGAAGGCCCGCACACAGCGGATCAGTACTGGATTGAAGCACTGGCACAGCAGGCTCAAATGTTTGGCTTTGCGCCGGTTGAAGGCTTCACTCCGGATCGCTGGCTGGAAGAGGGTGATAAGGTCGCACTGGGCGAGTTAACGCTGGAGGTTTATCACTGTCCCGGACATACACCAGGCCATGTGATTTTCTATCATCCCGAAAGCCGCTGGGCGCAGGTGGGTGATGTGCTGTTTAAAGGCTCAATTGGCCGAACGGATTTTCCCGGCGGCAACCATCAGGATCTGATCAACGCGATTCAGACCAAGCTGTTCCCACTGGGTGATGATGTCCGTTTTGTACCGGGTCACGGACCGGAGTCAACTCTCGGCGAAGAGCGCCGCACCAACCCCTTTGTCGCCGGTCGCGCAGGTTAAGGAGCGAACGCAACGCCCCTTCCCGCCTGCACGATCAACAGGTTCAGGCCGTCGCCTCAGCTACGTAGTAATTGAGCAGCTGCTCCTCCAAAACATCGATCCATTCCGGGCCGATCATGATGAAGTGACGCTGCTCAAACTCCTCAAGCACCTGCCTGACGGCCAGCACTTCCGCATCCAGCCGTACCGCCAGCGTTTCCACGGACACCGGTACCCGCCCGTGATGCTGGTGATCCACCAGATAGCGCGCCAGAGTCACATCTAGCCGATCAAAGGCCAGCGCCTGCAGGTAAGCCGTCAGACTGGCCAAACGCTCGCCATAACGACTGAACACCAGCTGCCGGAAGTCTTCACTTTCGGCAATGCCACGCAGAAACGCCGCACGCGGTATTGCCAGTATCTGCATGAAGGTTTCGCTGCGTGCGCTGACGTCATAATCGCTGTCGTCCAGCAACGCACTGGTGGTCAGTAAACAGCTCTCACCGGCACTGACCCGATACAGGGTACGATCCCGCCCGGTGGCCGTTCGCCCATAGACTTTCATGGTGCCCGCCACGACATGAAGGAACTGATTACAGCGTTCCCCCTGGCGAAACACTGAGGTTTGCGGAGGAATTTCCAGCAATGCCGCGGTCTGCAGGACATCAAGCCCTGCAACATCATGAATTTGCTGCCGAAAACGTTGCAGTTGTTTTGTCATCGCCGTCACGCCGTTTTCTAGTGAAGCTCTTTTGCTTAGAATAGTCAGATGCAGTCATTCGGCAAGCCTGGAGGTTACACGGACTCCCCGTCACCAGCGCCACTGCCGTCCCTTGCATCCCGGATGCGTCTGCCTTGCCCGTTGATTCGGGCGACCATAACAAACAAATCAAGGGTTCCGTGTACCCGCCCCTGTGAGGAACTGACATGCCTGCCTACCGCTCGAAAACCTCGACCGCCGGACGTAATATGGCCGGTGCCCGCGCCCTGTGGCGTGCCACCGGCATGAAAGATGACGACTTCCAGAAACCGATCATTGCGGTCGTCAACTCCTTCACCCAGTTTGTCCCCGGCCACGTGCATCTAAAAGACATGGGTCAGCTGGTCGCCCGCGAGATCGAAAAAGCCGGTGGTGTAGCCAAAGAATTCAACACCATTGCCATCGACGATGGTATCGCCATGGGCCACGACGGCATGCTCTATTCGCTGCCTTCCCGTGACATCATCGCCGACTCGGTCGAATACATGGTGAACGGCCACTGCGCTGATGCCATGGTCTGTATCTCCAACTGCGACAAGATCACTCCCGGAATGCTGATGGCCGCCATGCGCCTGAACATCCCGGTCATCTTTGTCTCCGGCGGCCCAATGGAAGCCGGTAAAACCAAACTGTCCGAGCATAAGCTGGATCTGGTCGACGCCATGGTCATCGCCGCTGATCCCAATGCAGACGATGAAAAGGTCAACGAATACGAGCGTTCCGCCTGCCCCACCTGCGGTTCCTGCTCAGGGATGTTCACCGCCAACTCCATGAACTGCCTGGCCGAAGCGCTGGGTCTGGCATTGCCCGGTAACGGTACGGTTGTGGCGACTCACTCAGATCGTCGCCAGCTGTTCGAGCGTGCCGGTCACCGTATTGTCGAGCTGGCCAAAGCCTATTACGAGCGTGAAGAGAAAGTCCTGCCACGCGATATCTGCAACTACCAGACGTTCGAAAATGCGATGACGCTGGATATCGCCATGGGCGGCTCCACCAATACCATCCTGCACATTCTGGCCATTGCCCGTGAAGCTGAGGTGGAGTTCAACCTGAGCCATATCGACAAGCTGTCCCGGAAGGTGCCACAGCTGTGTAAAGTCGCGCCCAACACCCAGAAATACCACATCGAGGATGTTCATCGCGCAGGCGGTATCATGGGCATTCTGGGTGAACTGGATCGTGCGGGTCTGCTTCATACCGACCTGCCCACGGTCCACAGCGCCAGCATGAAAGATGCGCTGGATGAATGGGACATCATGCGCAACCCAAGCCCGGCGGTGAAAGAGTTCTACCGTGCAGGCCCTGCAGGCATCCCGACTCAGGTAGCTTTCAGCCAGTCTGAGCGCTGGAACAGCCTGGACGGTGACCGCGCTCAGGGTTGCATCCGCTCACTGGAACATGCCTTCTCACTGGAAGGCGGTCTGGCCGTACTGTTCGGTAACCTGGCTGAAGATGGCTGTGTGGTAAAAACCGCCGGTGTCGATGACTCCATTCTGGTCTTTGAAGGCCCGGCGCACATCACCGAATCTCAGGATGAAGCGGTACGCAATATCCTAGATGACAAGGTCAAAGCCGGCGATGTCGTTATCGTCCGTTACGAAGGCCCCAAAGGGGGTCCAGGCATGCAGGAAATGCTCTATCCCACGTCCTACATCAAGTCCAAAGGACTGGGCAAACAGTGCGCCCTGCTGACTGACGGCCGTTTCTCTGGCGGCACCTCTGGCCTGTCCATCGGTCACGTTTCTCCTGAAGCGGCGGGCGGCGGTAATATTGCGCTGGTTGAGCCGGGTGATCGTGTGCGTATCGACATCCCCAACCGTCGCATTGACGTTCTGCTGAGTGACGAAGAACTGGCCGCCCGTCGTGCGGCGATGAACGAGAAAGGCAAGGACGGCTGGAAACCTGCCGAGAAGCGTCCTCGCAAGGTGAGCCCTGCACTGAAAGCCTACGCCATGCTGGCCACCAGCGCGGACAAAGGCGCGGTGCGTGACCTGAGTATGCTGGAAGACTAAGCCTCTGAGGCCTCTGCATAGAAAAGGACGCTTCGGCGTCCTTTTTTTATTGCCGCGGAAGGCCTCGAAATCACTCTGGCTGTCCGGTCAGAGAGTCCTCTTTCATACCCATAATCAAAGCCCCCCAGTGCTTCCCGTCGATATACAGCGGAAGGGACAAATCAAACATCACCTCACCGGTATCGCGGATAAAGGTCTGCAACAGGAAGGGCTGAGTATTGGCGGCACGGCGCTTCTCCTCTTCGCTGCCATCAAACAAGCGATGATGGCGGCTTTTAAGGTTATCGACCGCCGGGTCACCGGTTTCCGGCTGTGATACATGCGCATGGTGCGCAGGCGCATAACCTCTGGCATCCACCAGAATGGCGTAAACCAGCCCGGGATGGGCTTTCAGGAAGGCATCGTAACGCTGACGCAGCGCATCTTCGACCTGTCGGGTATAGCTGGTAAGAAACTTAGGTGGCTGTGTGTTTGCGACCTGTTGATAGTGCTGATCAAACAAGTTGGCACCTTTTGCCAGATCAGGCAGGGCAGCCTGAAGCTCATCACGAAAGCCGCGTGCCGTGTTCAACACCTTCTCAAAGCTGCCGCGACCGATCTGATAGCGTGACAGGTACTGCTGAGTCTCTTCTGTCGTCTGTGTCAGCTCGCGAACAAAACCTCGCGCCTGATCCATCGCAGAAAAGGTCGCTTCCGTCAGGTTCTGAATTTCTGCAACACGCCGCAACAGCACTTCATTGATGGTGGAAACCGCCGCCAGCGAATGGCTGATCTCGGCAATCTCTTCGTTGCTCTCACGAAAACCCATCTGCATCGAGGAGAAATCCCGACAGGTGGTTTCCACCACCGTACGGGCTTTATCGATGGTGGATTGAATATCTTCCGAAGCGCTTTGGGTATGATCCACCAGCGTGCTCATATGCGTGATATAGCCGTGAATTTCCTTGGTCGCTGCTCCTACCTTCTGTGATAGCTGCCGAACCTCATCCGCCACCACAGAAAACCCCCGGCCATGATCTCCGGCCCGCGCGGCCTCAATGGCGGCATTAAGAGCCAGCAGGTTGGTCTGGTCAGAGAAATCATTCACCATCGCCAGAATGCGCTGGATCTGATCAGAGTTCTCCCGAAGCTCACCCACCGTCTGCTGGAACTCGCTAATACGCACATGCGCCTGCTCAATCTGCTGGCTGGTATGGGTCAGCTCCTGCGCAGTCTGGCCAACCTTTTCGATGGTGGCGGTATTCTTGGCGGCAATACTTGAGGTGTGTGAGGCAATCCCCTGTACCGTATGGGTGGATTTTTCACTTTCCTGATAACAAACGTTAGAAGCCTGCTCCAGCTGGGCCATGGCATCCCGGCTGCTCGCCACCACCTTACGCACCCGGGTCGCTTCCAGGGACAATGTGACGCTGCGGCCACGCACCTTATCGATCACCTCCTTCAGATTGCCGGAGAAGTGGTTGTAGCGCTCGGCCATCAGGCTTATTTCATCGTAAGTAAAGGTCGGCAGGCTGGCAGAGATATCGCCATCTTTCTCTTTGATCGCCGAGAGTACGTCGATCATATGTCGAATGGGGTGCAGGAAGAGATGACGCATATAAAGGCCAATCCCGGTGCAGATCACCAGATTACTCAGAGCGATTCCCCACAACCACGGCATCAGCCATGCTTCTGTAGCACGGTCACCCTGCTCTGCCATAGCCCAGGCAATGCCCCACAATGGCAGTGTCGTCGCCAGAAAAATAAACCCCAGATTACCTAGCAGCTTGCGGGTTAAAGTGAAGAAAAGGCGCCTCTCAACCGCCTTGTACAAACGCTGAAACACTCGTCCCACTGCCCACCTCCTGACATCCGTGCTGTTGTTATTAGTTTGATTATTCACTCAGGGTGACAAGGCTGGCGTCGCTCTGCCCTTTTAAAAGCAATAACAACCCCAGCATCCAGACAAGCGTAGCCCGAGTTTTATCTACTGACCTTGACCTGACACGGGTTCTGATACGAAAAGACGACATTTTTGCATTTTAGCGTGCTAGACCTTCGCGTAGTCTGTGACCACAGACTTTCACCCTCCACTGTGAGCACAGCACTCCTTATGGATCATTTTCTGCAAAGTGCGGTCATCTTCCTGCTGGCCGCCGTTATCATTGTCCCTATCGCCAAAGAGAATGGACTCGGCGCCATCCTGGGTTATCTCGGCGCTGGTCTTCTGATCGGCCCAGGCGCACTTGGCCTTGTGACCGAAACCGAGAGCATTCTCCACTTCTCCGAATTTGGCGTCGTTTTACTGCTATTTCTTATCGGTTTAGAGCTAAAACCCCGCCGACTCTGGGTCATGCGCCGAGCTGTTTTTGGCCTCGGCAGTGCTCAGGTCATCGCCTGCGGCCTGGTGCTGGCACTTATCGGACTGATCGCCGGAATCGGCTGGAAAAGCGCCATCGTTGCAGGATTTGGTCTTGCACTTTCCTCCACCGCTTTTGCCTTGCAGCTCATGTCGGAGCGAAATGAACTCAATAGCCACCATGGACGCGGCGCCTTTGCCATCCTGCTATTTCAGGATCTGGCAGTCGTTCCCTTGCTGGCACTGGTATCCGCACTGGCAGAGAGCAAGCAGCACGAAAGTAATGCGCTCGTCACACTACTGCTGGAAATGGGCGCTATCGCACTGATTATTCTGGTTGGGCGTTTTATCGTGCAGCCCGCCTTTCATCTGGTCGCCAAAGCACGCAGTCGTGAACTCTTTACCGCAGCAGCACTACTGACAGTAATGGGAACGGCCTGGCTGACAGAAATGGTGGGGTTGTCCATGGCATTGGGCGCCTTCCTGGCCGGGATGCTGATGTCTGATTCCGAGTTCCGTCATCAGCTGGAAGCGGATATTGAACCCTTCCGTGGATTACTCCTGGGCCTCTTCTTTATGGCCATTGGCATGCAGATGGATCTGGCGCTACTGCTGGATCATGTCTTCCTAATTGCAGCGCTGGTGGTCGTGCTTATGGCAGGCAAGAGCTACATCATCTATCGCCTGGCGCAGCGCTTTGGCCAGTCACGTGAGAATGCTCTGAAAGTGGGTGTATTACTGTCACAGGGCGGCGAGTTTGCTTTTGTGCTCTTCAGTACCGCCCTACAGAGCCAGGTAATGGCGCCAGAGCTCACGGGCATACTCATTCTGGTCGTCAGCCTCTCTATGGCCCTGACGCCTCTCAGCGTGAAGCTGATGGACAGCTATCTGGGCAAGAAAAAAGCCAAAACGCATTCCAGCGAGCCTGAACAGGGAGACCTGGAACATGAAACCTTCCCCGAACATACGCCACAGGCCATTATCATTGGTTTTGGTCGTATTGGCCTGACGGTTGCGCGCATCCTCAAGGCCAGTCACATCCCCTTTACCGCTATCGATGCGAACCCGGCACACATTCGTATCGCACGCCGTCTCGGTTATGAGGTGTTCTATGGTGATGCTCTTCGCACCGATGTACTGGAAGCCGCTGGCGCCAATAAAGCGCAGCTGATCATTCTGGCGATCAATAACCCGGACATTTCCGGCAAGGCCGCCAGTCAGATTCGCCAGCACTTCCCGGGCGTGAAGGTATTTGCGCGCGCTCGTAATACGGAGAATGCCCAGCACCTGCTGGAACTGGACCTTGATCACGTGTTTCTGGAAACCTACGACACCAGCCTTGCGGTAGGTCAGCAAGCCCTGGAGGCACTGGGAATTCATCGGGATCAGGCGATTGATCGTATTCACGCCTTCCGAGAGGCCGATCTGGCACAACTGGATGCCAAACGCCTTCATCGTGCTGCCGGACCGCAATCCACTCAATGGGATGCGCACTGACCCTACAAACCCTCTCAGACATTCAGGCTTGCCATCACGCAGGCCTGAATGCTTTTTAAGGTATAGAAAACCTAATCAGCGTGAAGCGTGAAGCGTGAAGCGTGAAGCGTGAAGCGTGAAGCGTGAAGCGTGAAGCGTGAAGCGTGAAGCGTGAAGCGTGA